>JAUTXJ010000430.1 GCA_030838075.1 Acidobacteriaceae bacterium | reverse complement strand
CTCTACGGCCCGCTCCACGGCGGCGCCAACGAAGAAGTTCTGCGCATGTTGATGGAAATCGGCTCCGTACAAAAAGTCCCCGAGTTCATCAAGCGCGTAAAAGCCGGCGAAGTGAAATTAATGGGCTTCGGCCATCGCGTGTACAAGAACTACGATCCTCGCGCTCGGATCATCAAGCGCGTGGCCTACGAAGTTTTTGATCTCATGGGTAAGAATCCGCTCCTCGAAATTGCTCTCGAGTGCGAACGCATCGCTCTTGAAGACGATTATTTCGTCAAGCGCAAGCTCTACCCCAACGTCGATTTCTACACCGGCCTCATTTATCAATCCATGGGTTTCCCTATGACCATGTTCCCGGTGCTATTCGCGATACCTCGCACCTCCGGCTGGATTTCCCAGTGGGAAGAGATGCTTCTCGACCCTGAACAAAAAATCGCGCGCCCGCGCCAGATTTACCTTGGCTACGACACGCGTCACTACGTCCCCATCGAACAGCGTCAAGGTCCCGAAGCCCACACGGCTCAGCCCGCCGCGAAACGTACCTAATTTTCACTCCCCAATCCGTAGCATCGGCGCTTACTGTCCTGCCCAACGGGACCGTAACGTTTTTGTATACCGTTTCGAGGTACCACTCGACTTGGTACTTTCCCTGCGTATAGTTAAATACTGACATTCTCATGAGCCAGGTAACCAACCCACCTTCGAACCCAGCTGCTCGCCGCCGTAGCCAGCGCGTTTTGGTGCAGGTTCATGTGCGTATTACCGGTACCGATCCGCAAGGCAAGCCCTTTGTGGAACAGGCTGTCACTCTCGCCATAAACGCGCACGGCGCCCTAGTTGCCATGAAGCATCGTCTGATCAGCGGCTCCAAGGTGCAAATGAGACACAATGCGACCGACGACGAGCAGGAATGCCACGTCGCACACCTCGGCCACGTGCGTGATGGAAAAACTGAGGTTGGTCTGGAGTTTTCTGAGCCCCGCCCTGGATTTTGGCGGGTGGCATTTCCACCCGAAGATTGGACCCCAAGAAGTCCCGAAGCTCGTACCGCTCTACGCGCCAAGTTAGTCGAAAAGTAGTTCTGGGCGGCACGCTTGACACAAGGTTCGTTCTCCACCCGTCAGCATCGCCGCAAACTTGTCATTTCGACCGGAGCAGACCGACGCCCTTTCTTCCACCTTCGTTCCTGCGAAGGTGTCGGTCTGGGGAGTGGAGCGACTGTCTTCGTTCTCTCGCGCAGCCAAAACTATTCCCCCACTTCAGAATTTTTAGCCCCCCTCCATCCGCCAATCCAACAAAGCTGAAGGGCGCTCCGAAGTTAAGTACTGAATTTAAATCGTTGATCGAAGACTCAGTCCTTACGCGAATCAAGCTGACAAAATCTTTCGGACTACGTCGTTCACCACCTGCGGATTCGCCTGACCTTTTGTAGCCTTCATTACTTGACCCACGAAAAATTTAAATACTCCTTCATTTCCGCCCTTGAATTTCGCCACGTTCTCGGGACTCTTCTCGATCACTTCACGCGCCGCCTGCTCGATCGCCGCTATATCGACCGTTTGCGCCAAACCTTCTGCCGCAATAATGTCCGCCGCTCCCCGTCCCGTTTCAAACATCGTCGCAAAAACTTTCTTCCCGATCGCTGAGGTAATGTGGCCGGATTCCACCAGCTTCACCAGTTCGCCCAGCGCCGCCGCCGAAACCGGACTCTCCTCGATCTGCTTTCCCGAATCGTTCAATCTGCGCAACAATTCCGTCTGCATCCAGTTCGCCACATTTTTCCCGGAAGCGCCGCTTTTGCTCGCCGTCTCGAAATAATTCGCTAGCGCCGTGCCTGTGGCCAAAACCTCCGCGTCATAAGCCGTAATTTTGTGTTCCGACATCAACCGAGCCCGCTTGGCCTCGGGCAACTCCGGCAAGCTGCGCTGAACCTCCTCCCGCCACTCCGCGCTAATGTGCACCGGTAGCAAATCCGGCTCCGGAAAATATCGGTAATCGTGCGCTTTTTCCTTGGAGCGCATCGAAACGGTGCGCCCGTCACCCTGATTCCATAAACGCGTTTCCTGAATAATTTTTCCGCCGCTCTCCAGCACTCCAATGTGCCGCTCAATTTCAAACTCCAGGGCCTTCTGCAGGTAGCGAAAAGAATTCAGATTCTTCACTTCTACCTTAGTGCCAAACGCATCAGACCCTCGTGGCCGCACGCTGACATTTGCATCGCACCGCAGCGACCCTTCTTCCATGTTGCAATCGCTCACCTCGGTGTACAGCAAAATCTGCCGCAGCGTGGTGAGATACGCATACGCCTCGGATGGCGTGCGCATATCCGGCTCGGATACGATTTCGCTCAACGGCGTTCCACCTCGGTTGTAATCGATGTACGCCTTGGTGCCAGATTCCGCAAAGCCTTCGTGCAAATTTTTCGCCGCGTCCTCTTCCAGGTGCAGCCGCGTAATTCCTATTCGCTTTCTCTCACCTGCCAGTTCAATCTCAATCCACCCGCCGGTCGCCAGCGGCAATTCATACTGCGTAATCTGATAGCCCTTGGGCAGGTCTGGATAAAAATAATTTTTGCGCGCGAACCGCGAATGCTCGTGCACCGTGCAATTGATCGCCAGCGAAGCCCGCATGGCCATCTCCACCGCACGCCGGTTCAAAACCGGCAAAGTCCCCGGAAGCCCCAGGCACACCGGACACACATTACTGTTCGGCGCATCCCCAAACCGGTTCGCGCACCCACAGAAAATTTTGCTTTTGGTCAGCAGCTGCACATGAACTTCCAGCCCGATCACCGGCTCATACTTGGCCAGCACTTCCGGAGGAATCGCTGTGGTCTCAGACACGGTTTTAGCCATATCGAATCAGGAATTATAGCATCCCGCCCCAACACGCTGCGGCAGAAGCCCCCGCCGACCCGCCCCGAATCGACAGATCAGCATGGCGAGCAATAACCAATCTCAAACACGCCGGATTGACGGAAGCCAAGTAAACTGTAAATCTCTACGGACCGGAGGGAAAAATGTCAGTCTCGCCCAAAAGCGTATCGCCCACAAACGTACCGCCCGCACCCGTCCCCAACGTTCCGCAACCGCCTAAATTTGCCACCGCGGCCGACGAGCGCTTGCATCGCAAGCGCATGCTTGCCGCCGCATTTCGCCTATTTTCGCGTTTTGCATTCGATGAAGGAGTCGCCGGTCACATCACCGCCAGAGATCCTGAACGGCTAGACCATTTCTGGGTGAACCCCTTCGGGATGCACTTCGGCCAGATCCGCGCGTCGGACCTGATTTTAGTGAATCATTCTGGGCAAGTCGTCGAGGGCAAATATCCCGTAAATGGAGCGGCCTTCGCGATTCACTCGCAAGTACACGCCGCGCGCCCTGACGTGGTTGCCGCGGCTCACGCGCATTCCATGTACGGGAAATCGTGGGCAACACTCGGCCGTCTGCTCGATCCCATCACCCAGGACTCTTGTGCGTTCTACGAAGACCATGGATTGTTTTCGGACTTCACCGGCGTCGTGTACGAAACTTCTGAGGGCGAGCGAATCGCTAAAGCTCTCGGGCAATACAAGGCCGCGATTCTGCAGAATCACGGCTTGCTCACCGTAGGCCAAACCGTTGAGGAAGCTGCCTGGTGGTTCATCACCATGGACAGAAGTTGCCAGGCGCAATTGCTCGCCGAAGCCGCCGGTGTCCCGGTCAAGATCGATCATGCCCACGCGCTCGCAACCAGGCAGCAAGTGGGAAATCATCTCGCAGGATGGTTCCAGTTTCAGCCTCTCCTGGCGCGCATCATCCGTGACGAGCCAGATTTACTAGAGTAGCTCCCTGCAACGACGGGCGCCGACGCGGGGTAAGTGCGCTCTGCAAGAAACAGTTCACCGAACAGAAGCGCGCGGTAGTCTCGGCGAGTGGTATGTTCTAATTTGATGGACCCATTTTCAAAACAAGTCGCTGAGAAGAATACGCAGCGCCGCAGCCAGCGCGTGTTGGTCGCCGTACCCGTTTCTGTCGTTCTTGCCAGGCCCAGCCAAAAGCCGATCACCGAGAATACGAATACCTTGGTGGTGAGCGCACACGGGGGATTGCTATTGCTGTCGATGAAATTATTCGCTGGCGACCAAGTAACTCTTATCAATCCTCAAACAAACGAGCAACAGCCCGCTCGTGTGGTTTATCTTGGCCCTCAACAATCCGACAAGCAGGAAATCGGCATTGAATTTGTGAAGTCCTCTCCACTGTTTTGGCGAATCGCTTTTCCGCCCCCCGATTGGACTGTAGGACACGAAGATGCCAAAGCCCCTGCGACACGGGTCGCGCCCACGCCAAAGCCTGTAAAAATCCCATGATGGCGTCAATCAGGCCTTCGCGGAATTCTTTTCCAATAAGTCCGAGACACCCGTCGAACCCATCGGATACCAAGTGATGCCCGTCAACTTATCCAAACAGAATGACGAAGAGCAGTTTTCCGCTTCTGCCGTCTGACCAAGACCAGGATATCCGCGCCGTTTACATTGATCTACTGGGGCTGGCTCCGTCGCAGGCTCCACAGTCCGCGGACCGACAAGATGACGGAGAAGAGCGCGGTCACACCGAGCGCGAGGAGTGTCCAGATGAAGAAGAAACCCCCGCTGCGCCTGGTCCCGAAGCCGACTCCCGTCCCTCTCATGTGGATGACGAGGATGCCCATCGACAGGAGCGACAACAGGAGGATGATGACATACCCCGATCGCCGTTCCGCGAGCACGAGCGTTCCGTACAGCCAGACGACGCAGATAACCACCGCAAAGAGGTTCGGAAGTCCTCCCGGTGACATCCCGCGGGCGATGTCGTCCGCCAAGTGAAACGTGCCGAAGAGGATCGAGAGCAGAGACGCGATAGTTAACATGACGTTGGGTTTCATTCGATATTCTCCTTGTTAGATTTGCGTGTGCCTCTTAGCGGGTCGTGCGACTCCTTTTCTACCTTGCATGGCGGTTGGCAGGGACGATGATGAAGCCCAGGTATGCCGAGCACTTGAGCGTGACCCGGTTCATGGCCGCTGTCGCTCGAAGAAGGCCCAGATCACTGCCGGTCCGTTCGGTTCCTTGGGCGCTGGGCCTAATAACCGCGGATAGCGCCAGTAAGGCTGAGGAATACCATGCCCGCCGCCGTGAATGGCAACGAGTTCCACCTCAATTTTGGATTCGTTGCGCCAGATGACTCGCTCGACGTGAAATCCGTCGGTCACTTGGGTCTCGCTCGTTTCGGGCGTGCCGGTCATGCTGTTGAGGTCCGCAAGATACTGACCCGACTCTCGCGACGACCGAACCTTTCCGCGCTTGAGCAAGCCGAGGAATGTCACCTCTCCACCATCAAACGGATTGATGGGATCCTTCGTGCCGTTCATGATCATGACGGAAGAAGTGCCTTGCCCCGAGGGCGCGCATTTGAAGTTCTCCGGCGTCGGCACGCTCGCCGATATCGCCGCAACTGCGCGAAAGCGGGAAGAGGCTTCGAGCGCAAGACGAAACGCCATATGCCCGCCGCGGGAAATGCCCGTTGCAAATACGCGGCCCGGATCAACACCGACTTCGGTGATGAGTTTGTCGACCATCCCCGTCATGAATCCGACGTCGTCGATTTTGAGCTTGTTCGCGCTGTAGTCGCCGACAATGTTGCACGCGTTCCAGTAGCCCTCGTACCCATCAGGATAGACGACCGCGAAGCCTTTTTCGTCCGCAACGCGCTCGAACCCATACCCCGTCCACTTTCGCGTTTGCGCACCGTTTTGACCCGAACCGTGCATGACCACGACAAGCGGGGCTCCTTTCGTCAACCCTTGCGGCACGTAGGTCAGGAAGGTCCGTGTCCGTCCGCCCACCTCGATGGTCCCCTGGGTCAGCGTGCCGGACAGTCGCGGAACTTCAGGAGCAGGAGAGTAGACGAAGTAGCCGAACAGCGCACCACTCAAGACAACAATGACGATCAAGCACCAGAGAAAGAAACGTAGAAAACGTGGAACTCTTTTCACGGCCATCTCAGAACGCTGCAGTCAATGACATGTAATTGGCCCGAAGGCACCCAACCGACGAGTGCCGTTTGGGGTTTTGTTACAGGCTCTTAGGAAACTGTGGAAACGTTGGGCCTGAACACAGGAACCAAGCGTTCCGCCAGGAACAGTCCGCCGAACAGAAGCGCGGAATAACAAATATCTCCAGCAAGTGTATTCCAAAAAAATGGCACTCCCGCCGCGTAACAAGCCATCAAACCCGCCAATGTCTTGGGATAGAAGTTTGAGAACATCCACACACAGTAGTTGGTGATCAGAAAAAACTGTATCGCGCCCAGCAATACAACTCCACCGACACGCACAGCGTTGCGGCGTTCCCGCACCCAGAAACCGAGAGCCGTGCTGACCAGAAAACTGGCGTACACCACCGGCATCAAAATATGAAAGCCAACAAAAAAGTCTCCTGCCAGCATTGCCACCAGCGGAAACACAAACGCCATCACGCGATTCCGAATCACCGCTCCCGAAAATAGCGCCATCGCGCCAACAGGAGTCAGATTCCAGGGATGCGGAACGATTCGCATTATCGCCGCGAAAAGAATCATCCCCAGGATCAACACCGTGCGGAATATAGCTTCTTCATGCTTTGCTGCTTGCGGATTCATATATCTGCCCTTCCCTTTCCATTAAGAGATCACAAAAAACAAACGAATCTCGTTCTACGCGCTCGCCCAATTGAAAACGGATCGCCTCTTTGAAAATTGGTCCATCGAAAGCAAAAGTATGAAATTCCCCATTCTCCCCGCAGCAATCCGCATGCGCTGGCAAATCCGCGAAGAACGAAGCATCCAGCTCACGCCCCGCAAAAGTTCGATCCAGCACCTTCGGGTCTACACAAACAGCAATCGAACGAAACCCGTGCGCATGGAATGAATCGATCAGCTCGCGGCTGTCGCACTTCCAGATCGGAAATATCGCCGTCATGCCCATGCGCGCCAAGTTTTTCTCTCGGTAAGCACGCAAATCTTCCAGAAAAATGTCGCCGAACGCCACTTTGCGTACTCCATTTTGAAAATGTGTGCGTAGCGCCGCTTCCGTGCGCGCTTCATAAATCGAATTTGCGCATTCCGGCGGAATAAACACCTCGTGCAACGGCAGCCCGATACTCTCCGCTTGCTGCTGCAACAGTTCCCGTCGTACGCCATGCATGCTGATGCGGTCATATCCCTCGGTAACAGTAGTTAGCAGCGCTACAACTCGCACCTTCGCATCCTGCAGCAGCGCATGCAGCGCCATCGCGCTGTCTTTACCGCCACTCCAGCAAAAAAGAACCGGCTCGCGCTCGTCCATCAATCTCTGCCCTTGAACGTGTAGCGCACACCAACGCGCGCATCGCGTCCCAACGCCGGATAGCCGAGCGCGTCTTGATATTGCTTATCAAAAAGGTTTTGCGTCCGGGCGTACAACAAAACACCGTGACCCAATTCATAGTGCCCCGCAATGTCAAAGCGCGCGTACCCAGGATTCCTCGGCGTAAGTCCCAACCCAAGGAAATCCGAATCCGTGCGTACTCCCGTGAAGTACCCGCCAATGGTCACACCCACCCGGCGCCACTGCCCATTCAGCGTGAGCGAACCGGAATTCACCGGTCGCCGCAAAAGATGATTTCCCGGTTGCTCTGAAGGATCGAAAGCGTTTGGCGCTTGTAACACCCGCGTGTCGTCATACGTGTAATTTCCCGCCACGTTAAGCCAACGAGTGAACTTTGATTCCCCGGTCACGCTGATTCCCCGCGCCAACGCCCGATCCGTGTTAAAGAAAAATCCAAAACCAGTAGCCGGTGCTCCCGGAATGATCACGCCGCAACTATTGCCCGTCGGGTTCGTCCCATCCGGCAGACAAAACGCGAAGCTCACAATGTTGTAGAAACTGTTGTAGAAATAATCAGCCGTCAGCCGCACCCGATTATTCAACAGCTTTTGTTCGATCCCCGCGCTGTAGGTCTTGCTTGATTCGGGTTTCAACGACGGGTTACCAAAATCGCCGAAATTATCCCCTAGCGTCTGATCAAACCGCGGCTCTTTGATTCCCTGCCCATAAAATGCGTGGAACAAACTGTCGCCAACCAGCCCGACGCCGTAGCGCGCCACCACCGAACCGCCAATCCGCGGAACCACTCGCGTTCCAAAATTAGTGTTGGCTTCCGCGCGGCCACCGAAATTCAGCGAAACCCGCCGCAACGGCCGGTAACGAAAATCCAAAAAACCCGCCTGATTATTCCGCCGCGCGTGATTGACGTTCACCGTGGATAG
>JAUTXJ010000414.1 GCA_030838075.1 Acidobacteriaceae bacterium | reverse complement strand
CAAATGTCTCCCGGACTTACGGAGCGATTCGAACGGCTGCAGAACGCGTATCCAGTGAAGCGCAGCGCGCTGATTCCCATGTTGATGTATGCGCAGGATGAGTTTGGATATATCAGCGATGAAGTGATTGCGGAAATTGCGGCACGGCTGGAGCTGCGCACGGTGCAGGTGGAGGAAACGCTCGAGTATTACTCGATGCTGCATCGCAAGCCGATGGGGAAATATCACGTGCAGGTGTGCACCAACGTCGCCTGCATGCTGCGGGGCGGCAATGAATTGCTGGATCGCGCGAAGAAGCGGCTGGAGATCGGGCACAAGGAAGTTACTAAGGACGGGATTTTCTCGCTGGAAGAGGTGGAGTGCATCGGGGCTTGTACCGGGGCTCCCGCGATGCAGATTAACTACGATTTTTACGAGAACCTCACCCCGCTAACCTTCGATCGTTTGATTCAAGAGCTGGATTACGGCAGGAAAGCTGAGCCGGTGCCGGTTATTTCCGGTGCGCTTCACGCGCGCGAACCGGGAGAAATTCCGGTTATCAGCAAGCGCTGGGGCATCGAGAATTCGACCAAGATTGACGTGTTTTTGCAGAACGGCGGCTACCAGGCGCTGGATAAGGCGCTGAAGCAGATGACGCCGGAGTCGATCATCGATGAGATGAAGAAATCGAATTTACGCGGGCGGGGCGGGGCGGGATTCCCCACCGGCATGAAGTGGTCGTTCGTGCCCAAGGATTCGCCAAAAGCGAAATACGTGATTTGCAACGCGGACGAGTCGGAGCCGGGTACCTGCAAGGACCGGCCGTTGATGGAAATGGATCCGCACCAGCTGATTGAGGGCATGGTGATTGCGGGGCGCGCGATTGGGTCGCACCAGGGATTTATTTATATTCGCGGCGAATATCGCTATGTGCTGGACATTGTGCAGGGCGCGATCACGGAAGCGTATGCGCGCGGATACTTGGGCAAGAATATTCTCGGGTCGGGATTTGATTATGATTTGCTGATTCATACTGGCGCGGGCGCGTATGAGTGCGGCGAAGAATCGGCGCTAATGGAATCACTGGAGGGCAAGCGAGGGTATCCTCGAATCAAGCCTCCCTTCCCTGCTGTGGTTGGGCTGTATGGCTGCCCAACGATTATTAATAATGTGGAAACTCTAAGCGCGGTGCCGGCGATTATTCTGGGTGGCGGCGAAGCATACGCGAATTTAGGCACACCGAAAAATGGCGGCACGCGATTGTTGTGCGTTGCAGGACATGTGAATAAACCCGGGATTTATGAAATTCCGCTGGGCATGAACATGAAGGAATTTATTTATGGGATGGCCGGTGGGATCACAGGTGGGAAGAAATTAAAAGCGGTGATTCCAGGCGGGAGTTCGTGTCCACTGCTGACTGCCGACGAGATCGATATTGCGATGGATTACGATTCGGTGGCCAAAGCGGGATCCATGCTGGGGTCCGGCGGCATGGTGGTGATGGACGAAAATACCTGCATGGTGGATATGGCGCGACGGATTATGCATTTCTACGCGCATGAGTCATGCGGATGGTGCATTCCGTGCCGCGAAGGCACGACGTGGCTGCGCAAAATGCTGGAACGGTTGCATGCGGGATATGGGCGTGAGCAGGACATCGATATGCTCAGCGAGCTTTCGAAAAATATTCTGGGGCGAAGTTTCTGCCCGCTTGGTGACGCCGCGGCAATGCCGACTATCAGCATTGTGCAGAAGTGGCGGAACGAGTTTGAAGATCACCTGCACGGGCGTTGCGCGCACAAATCCGCTGAGGCGGTGCTGGCTGGCTCTCGATAGACGAATGACCTTACTCAATGGCTGACCAAAAACTTATCACGCTGAAGATTAATGACCAGGACGTGCGAGTGTCGCCCGGGACGCTGGTGATTGAAGCGACGCGGCGCATCGGCACGGAAGTGCCATCGTTCTGCTACTACCCGGGGTTGTCGTTGCAGGCGGCTTGCCGCATGTGCCTGGTGGAAGTGGAGAAGATGCCGAAGTTGCAGACGGCGTGCACGCTGGTGGCGACCGAAGGCATGATCGTGCGCACCAATACCGAGCAGGTACGTAACGCGCGGAAGTACATGCTGGAATTTTTGCTGACCAATCACCCGCTGGATTGCCCGGTATGCGACAAGGGCGGTGAGTGCGAATTGCAGGACATGGTTTTCCGCTACGGCGCGGATAGCAGCAGGTTTATCGAGGAAAAGATTCACCGGCCGGAAGAAAAGTGGTCGGAGCTGGTGTACTACGATGCGCCGCGGTGCATTTTGTGTTTCCGGTGCGTGCGCGTTTGCGACGAAGGCATGGACGTAAAGGCGCTGGGCGTGGGGATGCGCGGCGCAAATAGCGTGATTATTCCGAATCGCGGAGATCACCTGGATTGCGAAGAATGCGGGATGTGCATTGATATTTGTCCGGTTGGCGCACTAACCAGCGGGACTTATCGCTACAAAACGCGGCCGTGGGAGATGAAATACGCGCCGACGATTTGCACGCATTGTTCGAATGGCTGCAAGACCACGTTGAGCGTGAGAAATCACGAGATCATGCGTTCGAACAACCGGGATCTTTCCGGAATTAATAAGGACTTTTTGTGCGTTAAGGGGCGATTCGGGTTTGATTTCACCAAACATCCGGAGCGCGTGAAGCAGCCGTTGCTGCGGCGCGGCAGCGAGCTTTATCCGGTTTCGTGGGAAGAGGCGGCGCAGGCGGCAGCGACGAAACTGAAGAACGTTTTTGATAAGGGCGGGAAAGACGCGATCGGATTTATTGGTTCGAACCGCACGTCGAACGAAGAAAATTATTTGTTTCAACGCCTGGCGCGGCAAACATTTGGAACCAACAACGTGGATCATCATCGAACGGTGGACTATACCGGACTGGTGACTGCGCTGGGCGATCGCGCGCACGATTCGATGCTGACGATGGAGCAGTTGTACGAATCGAAAGCGGTGCTGGTGATTGGAAACGATCCGACCAATCAGAATCCACTGGTGGCGTGGCAGATTCGTTCGGGGATACGGCATTTTGGGACGAAACTTTTTATTATTAATGCGAACGAGATCAAGCTGACACGGAAGGCCACGCAGTTTGTGAGGATTCAGGCCGGACATGAAGGCGCAGCGCTTGGATATCTGGCGCATGAACAAGGCAATTTGGCGCCGGGATTGGTGGAGCAGTTGGTGCAGTTAAAGGCTGCGCTGGAAGCGGAGTCGGATGTCGCGATCGTTTTTGGAGAAGAAGTTTCGGGCGCGGCGATTGGGTTGTTGGTGAATTTTGGTTCGAAACTGCCGGGCAAGACGCGCTACATGGCGCTGGGCGATTATGCAAATTCGCGCGGGGCAGCGGATATGGGCGTACTGCCTGACCGACTGCCGGGATACGCGTACACGGATAATGCCGCGGCTCGGGAGAAGCTGGAGCAAATTTGGGGCGGTGTAATTCCGTCGCACGCGGGGATGACCACGCCGCAAATGGTGGAAGCGGCGCAAGCTGGAAAATTGAAAGCGTTATACGTGATGGGCGCGAATCCGTTGGCGCATTTTGGGGCGCTGGGGGCGGGGCGCGGGCAATTGGAATTGCTGATCGTGCACGAAATGTTTTTGACGGAGACCGCGAAACAGGCGGACATTGTTTTTCCCGCAGCGTCGGCGTACGAGAAGGACGGCACTGTAACCAACACGGCGGGCGAAATACAGATGCTGCGCAAGGGCGTGGAGATTATGGGGACGCGGTCGGATTTTGATTTGCTGCGCATCGTGTCGCACCAATTGGAACGGCTGGGACTGGGGAAAGCGTTTCACTACAAGTCGCCGGCGGCAGTTTTTGAGGAAATTCGCAAGACGGTGCCGGGTTATAGCGTTCAGCCGGGCGCGTTGCTGGAAGGCGCAGCGGAGCCGACGCGTTTGGGCTTCAGCCGGAATGGCCATGCGCCTTATGACGTGCCGGTGGGATTGATTCGCTCGGCGCACGACACGTTGTTTACCAGCGGTACGCTGGGGAGATTTTGCACCATGATGGAATCTCTGCCGGAAGCGGCGGAGACGGAAGTCACCTCGTGAACGCTTTCCTGTATGCCAATGCGTGGCTGATCATCACAGTTGTGAAAGTGGCGCTGCTGCTGTTTATTGTGCTGACGGTGAACGCGTACCTGACGTGGTTTGAGCGCAAAGTGGTGGCGCACATCCAGTCGCGCTGGGGACCGCATCGCGTGGGACCGCACGGATTGCTGCAACCGATGGCGGACGGGCTGAAATTTTTATTCAAGGAAGATCCGACTCCTGCGGGAGTTGATCGATTTGTTTATTTTCTTGCGCCGCTTTTGGCATTGGCGCTGGCGCTGACTTCCATTGCGATTATTCCGTTTGGGCCGGATCCGCTGCCCTGGAAAATATTGGGACAGACGATCTACCTGGGAATTTTGCCGCCGAATGTAAACATCGGGATTCTGGCTTTATTCGCGATTACCGCGCTGGGCGTGTATGGAGTGGCGCTAGCGGGATGGTCATCGAACAGCAAGTATCCATTGCTTGGGGGCCTGCGCAGCTCGGCGCAGATGATCAGTTACGAATTGGCGTTGACGCTTTCCGTGGTGGGCGTACTGCTGATCGCGGGTAGTTTTAATTTGACGGAAATTATTAACGATCAGACCAGCCGATATGGAATTCTGGGCTGGAACATTTTTCCGCAATTTCTGGGGTTCATTTGCTTTTTTATCGCGGCGGTGGCGGAAACGAATCGCGTGCCATTCGATTTGCCTGAGGCGGAGTCGGAGTTGGTGGCGGGATTCCACACCGAGTACGCGAGCTTTAAGTTCGCGATGTTTTTCATCGCGGAGTACACCAGCATGATTACGGTGTCGTGCTTATGCGCGATTTTGTTTTTTGGCGGATGGCTGTCTCCCTTCCCCGCTACGTGGACGTGGACTTATTATTTGCCTACGGTATTGCTGCTGCCGGCGGGATTGTGGGTTATCTGGGACGGGCTGCGCTACGAAACAATTTTTGGCAAAGTGATTTTGCCGGGGATTGGCGCGGTGATGTGTATCCTGGCGATCGCGCTGGTGATTTTCCCGGGCGTAAATAATTTCATCCAGGCGCCATTCTGGCTGCTGTCCAAGATTTTCGTGTTTTTGTTTGTGTATGTGTGGATGCGCGGAACTTTGCCGCGATTGCGGTACGACCAGCTGATGGCGTTCGGCTGGAAGATGCTGCTGCCGGTTTCCATTGCCAACGTGGTGGTTACCAGCTTCGCGATTTTAAGGTGGGGCGCAATAAAGTGACGGCACCGCTGATCATTTTCTTTGTGCTGGCAGCGCTGGCGGTGGGCGGCGCGCTGAGCTTGATATTTCAGAAGCATCCGATTCACAGCGCGCTCTCATTGATCGTGGTGATGGTGGCGCTGGCGGGCTTGTATCTGTTGCTGGGCGCGGAGTTTGTGGCGGCGGTGCAGATCATTGTTTATGGCGGCGCGATCATGGTGCTGTTCGTGTTCGTGATCATGCTGCTGAACGCGGGGATTGAGGAGCACACCAACTTTTCGAAACTGGCCGGGTTCCCAGGGCTGCTATTGGCGTTCGCGCTGACGGGATTTATAGCGGCGACGATTGCCCGCTCCACGGACACGGTGCAGGCGGCCTCGCAACCAGGGAATATGGCGTCCACCAGAGACTTATCGACGATGATTTTCAAGGATTTTGTTTATCCCTTTGAGCTGACTTCATTTCTGATCCTGGTGGCGGTGCTGGGTGCGATTGTGCTGGCGCAGCGGGAGAAGGCTTAGACGATGATTCCCACGAACTATTACATCGTGCTGAGCGCTATTTTGTTTGGGCTCGGCGTGCTGGCGTTCATTTTCAAACGCAACATCATTTCGATTTTTATGTCGATCGAGTTGATGCTCAACGCGGTGAACCTGGCGTTTGTGGCGTTCAGCCAGGCGATGCACAAGCTGGATGGGCAGGTATTTGTGTTGTTCGTGATTGTGGTGGCTGCGGCGGAAGCTGCAGTGGGGCTGGCGATTATTATTCTTACGGCGAGAAACCGACAATCGCTAAACGTAGAGCGCGTGGACCTTCTGAAACTCTAAATGCCGATACTTGAACATTTGTGGATCATTCCACTGTTGCCGCTTCTTGGCGCGACGGTGAATGGGCTATTTGGCAGGACGTGGCCGAATAAAATCGTAAATAGCGTGGCGATTGGCGCTACCGGGCTTTCTTTTTTCGCTGCGCTCGAAGCCGTGCGTGAGTTTTTCCTTCTGTCTCCCGAACAGATTCCCTGGGTAAAGCAATATTTCTCGTGGATCGAGGCGGGTAATTTCCGCGCGGGCTTCGATCTGCAAGTGGATCAACTGACGGTGGTGATGCTGCTTGTGGTTACCGGCGTGGGCTGGCTGATTCATATTTATTCCACGGGCTACATGGCGCATGAAGGCGGGTATTACCGGTTTTTTGCGTATCTCAACTTGTTCATGTTTTTCATGCTGATTCTGGTGCTCGCGGCGAATTACGTTTTGTTGTTCGTGGGCTGGGAGGGCGTGGGGCTGGCGAGCTATTTGCTGATCGGGTTTTATTTTTTGCGGAAGTCGGCGGCGGATGCGGGGAAAAAAGCGTTCATCGTCAATCGCATCGGCGACTTTGGATTCATGCTGGGAATGTTTTTGTTGTTCCGCACGTTTGGGACGCTGGATTTTGTGAAATTGTTTGATAAGGCCACGCCGTTGTCCGCGGAGGCCATGGGGCATCTGGGCACGCTGACGGTGGCGTGTTTGCTGCTATTCATGGGCGCGGCTGGAAAATCGGCGCAGATACCTCTTTATGTGTGGCTGCCGGACGCAATGGAAGGGCCGACGCCAGTCAGCGCGTTGATTCACGCGGCGACGATGGTTACGGCGGGAGTTTACGTGGTGGCGCGGTCGCATGTACTGTTTATGCGGGCGCCGACGGCCATGCTGGTGGTCGCGGTGGTGGGCTGCGCTACGGCGCTGTTTGCGGCGACGATCGGGTTGGTGCAGACGGATATCAAGAAAGTGTTGGCATATTCCACGGTGAGCCAACTTGGCTACATGTTCCTGGCTTGCGGCGTGGGCGCGTTTTCAGCGGGAATTTTTCACTTGATGACGCATGCGTTTTTCAAGGCGCTGCTGTTTTTGGCGGCGGGCAGCGTGATTCATGCGATGGGCGGCGAGCAAGACATGCTGCACATGGGCGGATTGAGCAAGAAAATCAAGTGGACGTTCGTGACCATGGCGACGGGCACGCTGGCGATTGCGGGAATTCCGCCGCTGGCGGGATTTTTCAGCAAAGATTCGATCTTGTTGAGCGCCTATCAAAGCGAGAATGGCGGGCCCAACGTAGGGCACATTCTTTACGCGACGGGATTGTTTACCGCGCTGTTGACGTCGTTCTACATGTTCCGGCTGATTTTCCTGACATTTTTTGGCAAAGAGCGCTATGACGAGCATCACGTGCATGTGCACGAATCGCCGAAAAGCATGCTGGTGCCACTGGCTATTCTAGCGGTGCTCTCCATCGTGGGCGGATGGCTGGCTGCGCCGGCGTTCTGGGGCAAGCCCGATTACTTTGCAAAGTTTCTGGAGCCGGTCTTCGCGGCGCCCGGCGGGGCTGAAGCCAACACCGCCGAAGCAGTGGCCCACGCGCTCGAATGGCCGCTAGCGGCCGTCGCGTTCATCACCGCGCTCCTCGGCGGGTTCGCCGCCTACTGGCTGTATCTGAAGCAGCCGAGCAAACCGGACAGATTGGCGAAATCGTTTGGTGGGGCTTACCGCACGCTGCTACACAAATATTATGTGGACGAGTTGTATGCCGCGACGATAGTCCGACCGCTGATGTGGCTTTCAACCAACGTTTTCTGGAAAACCGTGGATGTTTCGATTATTGATGGCGCGGTGAATGGAATCGCAGAAGGCATCACCGTGGTTGGCGACGGCACGCGGCGGACGCAGTCGGGGAACACCCGAAGCTATGCGGTGTGGGTGGTGGTTGGGGCGATTGTGATTGTGGCAGTGATTTTCTGGCCGCATGTGCGACCGGTGCTGGGAGTGGCACGCTAATGGGCTCACTTTTCCAGGGCGGGCATTTGCTGTCGATTTTGATCTTCTTCCCCGCCGTGGGTTCGCTGGCATTGCTGTTGTTGCGCGGCGATGACCATGTTTTTATTCGGCGCATCGCGTTGATTGTGTCGGTCGCGGAATTTTTATTTTCGCTGCTGTTGTTGCGAGGCGCGTCGTTCACTTCCGGCGATTACCGGCTGGTGGAGTACGGGCAGTGGATCACTTCGCCGCCGATTCATTATCACCTGGGCGTGGATGGCATCAGCTTATTCCTGGTGATACTGACGACATTCCTCACTCCGATTTCAGTAATCGCGTCGTGGAGCAGCATCGGTCACCGGGTGAAAGAATTTTTTGTGATGCTGTTGATGCTGGAAGTAGGCGTCATCGGCGTGTTTTTGTCGCTGGATTTGTTTTTGTTCTTCTTGTTCTGGGAAGTAATGCTGATCCCCATGGCGATGTTGATTGGCATCTGGGGCCACGAGCGTCGGATTTACGCGGCGGTTAAGTTCGTGCTGTATACAATGGCCGGATCGATTTTGATGCTGGTGGGAATTATCTGGCTGTATAACGCCACCGGCACATTCGACCTGCCGACCATCCAGCAGATGATTCAGACGGGCACGCTGGTGATAGAACCGCGGGCAGAGATGCTGCTGTTCCTGGCGTTTTTTGTGGCTTTTGCGGTGAAGGTGCCGCTGTTCCCGCTGCACACCTGGTTACCGGACGCGCACGTGGAAGCGCCTACCGCTGGCTCTGTGATGCTGGCGGGGGTGCTGCTGAAGATGGGCACCTACGGCATGATTCGGTTTTGTTTGCCGCTCTTCCCGGAGGCAGCGCGGCGGGCGGCACCGTGGGTGGCGGTGCTGGCGATTATCGGAATTATTTATGGCGCGCTGGTCGCGCTGGTGCAGCCAAACTTAAAAAAATTGGTGGCGTACTCGTCTGTGAGCCATCTGGGTTTTGTGGTGCTGGGAATTTTTGCGTTTCGCAGTATTTCGATGCAGGGCGCGGTGTACCAGATGCTGGCGCACGGAATTTCGACCGGGGCACTGTTTTTGCTGGTGGGCATGCTGTACGACCGGCGGCATACGTTTGAGATCAGCGAGTATGGCGGATTGGCGACGCCGATGCCGAAACTCGCGGCGTTTTTTCTGGTTGCGGCGCTGGCTTCGATGGGGCTGCCGATGTTGAACGGATTTGTGGGTGAATATCTGGTTTTGCTCGGGACTTACCAATCGCATTGGCAATGGGCTTCATGGGCGGCGCTGGGAGTGATTTTGTCGGCATGCTATTTGTTGTGGTCCTACCAGCGAGTGTTTTTTGGCGAAGTTACGCGAGACAAAAATAAGACGCTGCCGGATGCTTCAGGACGCGAGAAATTTATTCTGGTCACCATGTCGATCGTGATGTTGTGGATGGGAATTGGTTCGGTGTATTTTACGCGGCGGACGGCCGCGGCTTCTCAGGCGGTAATTGACCAGGTGGAACCGCAGCGTCCTTATGAGGCGCGCGTGCCGGGCAGCACAAATATTTTGCCGGATGCGAAGGAGATTTCGGCCGCGGGGGGCGCGAACCGCTAATGTTTCCCCGCACTGACGACTTGTTGCGCGCGCTGCCGGAATTGATCTGGTGCGGCTTTGGCATGCTGGCGATGCTGCTACAGCCGTTTGTGCGAAGCCGGCATTTTTTTACCGGGCTCGCGCTGGTCGGAGCTGTTGGAGGAACCGGCGCGGCGTTTGTCGCCGGAGCTACACCTGGCGAAGGATTTTACGGACTGATTGAATCCGACGTTTTCAGTTTTTTCTTTCGTCTGCTGGTCGGGCTGGTGGCTGTACTGGTGGTGCTGGCAGCGGACTCGTACCTGGAGCGCGAGAACCTGCCCTTTGCGGAATTCTATGCGCTGCTGCTTTTTGCGACGGCGGGCATGGGCGTGCTGGCTTCCGCGCGTGAATTGTTGACGGCGTTCATTGGGCTGGAGTTGAGCTCTATTTCCAGTTACATACTGGCTGGATTCCGGCGCGACTCCACGAAATCGAGTGAGGCGTCGCTGAAATATTTCCTGCTGGGATCTTTTGCCACGGCGTTTTTTCTCTATGGCATCGCGCTGGTTTATGGAGCGACGGGCACGACGAACCTGGGCCGGATGGACGACGCAGATCCAGGCAGCAACCTGTTGAAGCTGGGCTTGTCACTGATTCTGATTGGCATTGGATTTAAGGTTGCGGCGGCGCCGTTTCAGATCTGGACGCCGGATGTGTACGAGGGCGCGCCCACTCCGGTGACCGCCCTGTTTTCGGCGGGACCCAAGGCGGCCGCGTTCGCGCTGTTGTTGAGGATATTTGCAAGCGTGCCGGCCGCGACGCACTTCTGGTTCTGGGCGTTCTGGGTGCTGGCGGCGCTTACGATGTTCGCGGGAAATCTTGGCGCATTGCTGCAGACCAACGTGAAGCGGCTGCTGGCTTATAGCTCGATCGCCCACGCAGGCTACATCTTGGTGGCGTTCGCTGCGGTTACGTTCATGGCCAATGATTTGAACGGCGGGGCGACGCCTGCTTATGCCGCGGTGCTCTTTTATTTGTTGAGTTATGCGCTGGTGAAGATTGGGGCGTTCACCATCGTTTCTGAAATTGGTGGGTGGGGCGAGAAGAATTTGACGCTGGATGATTACGCTGGATTGGCGCAGCGACAGCCGGTAGCTGCAGCGGCGTTGAGTCTTTACCTTTTGTCGTTGCTGGGATTGCCGGTGACCGCTGGATTTTTTGGGAAATTTTATATTTTTAAGGCGGCGGTGAATTCGCATTTGATCTGGCTGGCGGTCTTGATGGCCATCAACAGCATAATTGGGGCTTATTACTATCTGCGCGTGATTGTGGTGATGTATATGCGGGAAGGCAGCGCGGAGGCCATGGCGGCTGCGCCGGTGCGGTTTCCTGTAGCGGTGAATGTGGTGCTGGCGGTTACCGCGATTGGCACGGTGTATTTCGGGCTCTTTCCTAACCAGGTGCTGAACTTCATTTTGCAGCCCAATTTGATCGCGCATTAGTTTTTCGCTCGAGCAATTACAAAGGCCCGGATTTTTTTTTCCGGGCCTTTTTTTTGGTTATGGTGTGGCCACCGCATTCAAGAGCTAATCGTGGCGGGCGCCGTGGAGGACGTGGACAGCGTGCGGTAGTAGATGGGCAATGGATTCCAGGGATTCGACGGCGCCTTTGGGGCTACCGGGAAGATTCACGATGATGGTGTGAGCGCGCACGGCGCTGACTGCGCGGGATAAGGCAGCA
Source organism: Acidobacteriaceae bacterium (assembly GCA_030838075.1). Lineage (GTDB taxonomy): Bacteria > Acidobacteriota > Terriglobia > Acidiferrales > UBA7541 > Acidiferrum. The sequence continues at coordinate 16,439 of JAUTXJ010000414.1, read as the reverse complement.
GTTGGAGTTTTTTCCATTCCTTTGCGGCGCATCTCTTCGGAGATTCCCGGGATAAGGCGTTCGGCGATGGCGACGGTGGCTTCCGGGGTGTTGTCGCGAGGGCCGATGCCGGTTCCGCCCGTAGTGAAAATGATATCTGCGCGTTTGGAGTCGGCGATCGTGCAGAGTTGTTCGCGAATGGCTGCTGGGTCGTCGCGCAGGCATGACGTTTCGGCGATCTCCCAGCCCAGACCTCGGCAAAACGCAACGACTGCGGGGCCGGAAGCGTCCTGGCGGCCGCCCTTAGCGGCAGAGTCGCTGATGGTGAGGATGGCTACACGCATGACGGGAGAAGTTTAGCGCTTAACTTTGGTTGGTGCTTACTTCGTCGCGGCTGGCTTCGTCCATCAAACGCATGGCTTCCATCAGCAGGCCGGTCGTGTTGCGGGTGGTGGTGGTGCGATTGGAAGCATTGGCGGCGCCGAAGTCGATCTCAAATTCGCCCTCGGTCCAAAGAAGCACACGGTAGACGGCGTCATCACCTTCCACGCTCCCGCTCTTGGCGTCGCGGCATTGTCCGGCTGAGAAATAAAGTTCGCCCGTCTCGGAGCCTTTTTTGACCACAAGACGGCAGGATTTCTGGCCCATTTCGAGGGATTGCATGAGGTCGATCATGCTCATTTCTTCGAGGCGGCCCTGGATGACGCCGGGACGGGAGCCTTTGGTTTGGAGCTTTTCAAGATGCAGGCGGTCGACAACTCTTTTGGTGATGCGCACGAGGTCTTTGACGAGAAAAGGCTTGGTGATGAAATCTTCGACTCCGTCAACGAGCGGGCGCAACCGTTCTTCTATGTCGGCGCGGCTAGCCATGAAAAGAAATGGAATATGGTGTGTGGTCTGGCGTCCGCGAAGTTTTTCAAAAAGCTGGCGGCCATTGAGGCCGGGCATTTTGTAATCGCAAAGGATGGCGTCGGGAGGCTCGTCGATGACTTTGAGGAGGGCGTCGGCGCCGTCGTCAGCCAGGACAACTTCGCAAAAGGGTTCGAGGGCTTTGCACACCAGGTCGCGGATCAAAGGATTATCGTCGGCCAACAGGAGCTTGATGCTTTTTCCGGCAGCGCTCATCGAGATTGAGCCTTTGAGCGGGTTGCAGTTGGCGTCGAGGAGGCGACAGCGCGGCGGAAATGGCCGCTTTTGCCGCCAGTTTTTTCGACGAGCACGATGCCGGTAATCTCGATGGCTTTATCCAGGGCTTTGCACATGTCGTAAACCGTGAGGGCGGCGGCAGCTACAGCGACCAGCGCTTCCATCTCCACGCCGGTTTGCGCGGTCGTGGTTACGGTAGATTGCAGTTCAACGCCATTTTGGCATAGGGAAGCAGTCACATCAATGTTAGTCAGCAGGAGCGGGTGACAAAGAGGTATCCACTCGGAAGTGCGCTTGGCGGCGGCGATTCCGGCGATTCGGGCGATTTCCAGGGGATTACCTTTCGGGTTTCGCAAGCGCTTCACAGCACGGACGACGGCAGGGGACATTTTTACCAAGCCTCGAGCGACGGCGGTGCGGGTGGTCAAGGGTTTGGCGGAGACGTCGACCATTTTGACGTATCCGGATTCTGCATAATGGGAGAGCTTTTTCATGCGAGTCTGAGAGTTTTCTCCGGTTTAATAAATACCTCTGCGCATCAGCACGTTAACATTTTCGCCGGCCGCTAGTGTTTGAATATCGGCAGCTACTACGAGAAAACAGTTCGCTTTTGCCATCGTGACGGTGTCGCCGGAACCTTGCCATGGCAGCGGTTTGACGCGAGCTTCACCGGAGTCAAATTGGACGCGCGCGGGTAGAAAATGGGTCATGCCGGGTTTTTCTCTCATAGGCTCGGCGAGGGTGGCTTTCAAGAAAGGCAAGGTGCGCGCGGGGGCGCCGCTGAGCAGGTCGATTGCGGGCACGACAAATAATTCGAAAGTGACCATGGTGGAGACGGGATTTCCCGGGAGTCCGAAGACTGGTTTTTCGTTACACATCGCGAAAACCGCCGGTTTGCCCGGACGGATGGCCACCGCGTCGAAGTAAAAACTGGCGCCGAGGGTTTTCAGGACGTCTTCGACCAAATCGTATTTACCCATGGAGACGCCGCCGGACAAGACCAACACGTCTTCCTGCAGGCCCAGCTGAATCTTATCGCCGAGAATTTCGATGCGATCGGACGCGTTGCCGAGCATTACAGGGTCTCCGCCTGCTTCGCGGATTTGGGCGGCCAGGGAGACGCTGTTGCTGTTGCGGATTTGAAATGGCCCGGGGGATGCATCGACGGGGACAATTTCGTCTCCTGTGGACAAGATGGCCACGCGAGGTTTTTTTGCGCAGCGGAGTTGTGTGGCGCCGATTTGCGCGGCTAGACCCACCTCGGCGTAGCCGAGGTGCGTGCCGGGTTGGAGCAATAATTGGTCTTTTGCGGTTTCGCTTCCAGCGGGGACTATGTTTTGGCCTTTTGTTGCTGACTGCTGGAAATGGATGAATTCTCTATCGCGGGCCGTGTATTCGATCATTACGACGGCGTCGGCTTCGGGTGGGACTGGCGCGCCGGTCATAATTTGAATGCAGGTTCCCTTCTCTAGCGGCTGCGTTAGGGCATCGCCGGCTTTGATTTCGCCGATGCAGGTTAAGGTAGCGCCTGCGGGGGATTCGCTGGCGCGGACTGCATAGCCGTCTCGGGTGGCGCGGTTGAAGGGCGGGTAATCACGGTCGGCGATTAGATTTTGTGCTAGGACGAAACCTGCAGCGTCCCACACGCTGAGATTTACGGTCGTGGGAACGCGTTTGAGTTTTGAGATTTGGGTGACGACTTCGTGGCGCGCTTGTTCGAAGGTCAGCATGAAATAGCTATGTTACTCCGAGATCGCTGAGGTACGGTGATTCGAACGGGAGTAAAGATTTCAAATCAAGCTACGAAATTCGGAGCTTCGTTGTTACGATCGCGATGATTCCACGTTACAAGTCCCACCTTACAAAAACCTTAGGGTAGGCACCCTCCGTGTCTTTTGAATTTCCGCTAGACATTACTGCTGGGCGTTCGGAATGTTCGCAACAGAAAATCTTAGCGCGCCAGACGACTAGAGCCAGGTGGAGAGCATGGAGCCGGGTTGGATTATGGTGGCGTCGCGTTCTGGGCCGGTGGAGATCATGCCGATTTCGACTTGGAGGAAGTCGGAGATGAATTTCAGGTAATCGATGGCGAGTTTGGGCAATTTTGTGCCGTCTTTCAGGCCGTAGGTGGTTTCGTTCCATCCTGGCAAAGTTTTGTATTCGGGCGTGACGTGCTCATATTCTTCCGCGAGCGCGGGCATTTCGCGCAACGGCTTGCCTTTGTATTTGTAGCCCACGCAGACCTGGATTTCGCGTTGGGTGTCGAAGACGTCCAGCTTGGTGATGACCAGCGAGTCGATGCCGTTGATCATTTTGGCGTAACGCAATACCTGCAAATCAAGCCAGCCGCAGCGGCGGGGGCGTCCGGTAACGGCGCCGAATTCTTTGCCGCGCTTGCGAACTTCTTCCGCATCGAGGTCGGGCATTTCGGTTGGAAATGGGCCCGAGCCTACGCGGGTGGTATAGGCTTTGGAAATGCCGAGGATGTGTTTGAGCTTGGTGGGCGGAACGCCTACGCCGGTGGAGGCTCCGCCGGAGATGGCGCTGGACGAAGTGACGTAGGGATAGGTGCCGTGGTCGATGTCCAGCATGGTGCCTTGAGCGCCTTCGAAGAGTACGGATTTGCCGTCGTCCATGGCATGGTTGACGAGCTCGGCGGTATCGCAGATGTAGCCGCGAATTTTGTCGCCCAGGGCCAGAGTGTCTTCCACCTCATGAGAGAAATCGACGTTTGCGCCGTAAGCGCCTTTGGCGAGGCGATTTTTTTCGGCGACTACGTGAGCCGCTTTCTTGCGAAACGAATCGGGGTCGAGCAAATCGCACATGCGTAAACCGCGACGCGCCATTTTGTCTTCATAGGCAGGGCCGATGCCGCGGGAAGTTGTGCCGATTTTGTCGGCGCCGCGCGCGCCTTCGGCGGCTTTATCCAATTCGCGATGGTAGGGAAAAATCAAATGGGCGCGATTGCTGATGTGCAGGCGGCCTTTCACGTCGATGCCGACTTTGGCGAGAGTCTCGATTTCGTTGACGAGCGCGGCGGGATCGACGACTACGCCTGTGCCGATGACGGCGTGACGGCCGGGACGCAGAATTCCGCAGGGGATGAGTTGTAGAACGTAGCGATCGGGACCGATGATGACGGTGTGACCTGCGTTGTGGCCTCCCGCTACGCGCGCTATATATTCGAAGGAGCCGGCAAGGTAATCAACCACTTTACCTTTGCCTTCGTCGCCCCACTGCGCGCCTACCACCACGACAGAGTTCATTTCTGACCTTTCTTACGCGGTTAAATCCATTGCATCTAAGCCAGCCGCCCTGAACGATTGGCGGATGACGCTTCCCTCTCCGTCAAGAAGAGAAGCATGGTGGGAACTCGACAGCTAACGGCAAAACAAATCGTACCTGTGGCTTGGCAATGGCGCAAGCGAGGGAGATTGTAATTTGATGGCAGCGTAGAAACGTTTTACTTCGCGAGCTCCCGATAGCGGAAGCAAGTGGTGGCGTGGTCGTTGACCATGCCGACGGCTTGCATGAAGGCGTAGCAGATGGTGGTGCCCACGAAGCGGAAACCGCGTTTTTTCAAGTCTTTGCTCAGGGCATCGGATACTTTCGTGGAGGCTGGGAGGCCTGCATGAGTTTTCCACGCGTTTTGGATGGGTTTACCGTTGACGAAAGACCAGGTGTATTTGTCAAAGGAGCCGAATTCTTTTTGGACTTCAAGGAAGGATTTTGCGTTGCTAATGGTGGATTCAATTTTCAGGCGATTGCGTATGATCCCGGGATCTTTTAATAAAGCGCGCACTTTTTTGCAGTCGTAACGAGCCACTTTTGGGGGATCGAAACCGGCGAACAGTTCGCGATAACGCTCGCGCTTTTTTAGCACGGTGTCCCAGCTGAGGCCAGCTTGCGCGCCTTCAAGGATTAGAAATTCAAAGAGCGTGCGGTCGTCATGGACCGGGACGCCCCATTCTTTGTCGTGGTAGGCGATGCTGAGATCGTTGCTGGGCCATTGGCAACGAACGAGAGGCTCGGATTTGGTCATTTGTTTACGTGAAATGTTTTGTAAACCAGATCGAAATATAAACGGCGCGTCGTAGAAGTGAGCGGCGCGCCGTTCAAAAATAAATCATAGATGAAGACAGACTTCGGGCCGAAAATCGAATTCCAGATTACGCCAGATGCTTGGCTAAGGCCTTGGTGATTTGGTCCTTGGGAACGGCGCCCACGATTTGTTCAACTACCTGGCCGTTTTTGAAAACCAACAAAGTGGGGATTCCGCGAACGTTGTAGCGGCCCGCCGAATTGATAGCTTCGTCCACGTTTAGTTTCATAACTTTGAGTTTGCCGGCGTAATCGTGAGCGATCTCGGCGACTGTAGGTGCCAGCATGTGGCACGGCCGGCACCAATCGGCCCAGAAATCTACCATTACTGGTTGCGCGTTGCTGGCGCTAAGCACTTCAGTTTCAAAATTGCCATCGGTTACGGATGGAATGCTGTTATCTGCCATGTTGTTTATCCTCAGCGGGTTGGCCTGGAAGAGCCTCCGCTGGCTCCTTGAGTCGTTTAATTAGATGTTGCAACGAGAATTTGGTTTCGTGCCAAACGCGCTGTCTTATAGAGCTTCGCATATTCCGTCGCCGGGCGCTTCCAAGAAAAGTCCTTGGACATACCGTTAAGTTGGATGCGTTTCCAGATGCGTTCGTCGGCGAAATGGTGCAAAGCCAGACGAACGGCATCGAGCAGAGCTACGCCGGTATAGGGCTCGAACTTGAAACCCGTGCCGGTGCCATGCTGCACGTCAAAAGATTCGACGGTGTCATCGAGGCCACCGGTGGCGCGCACGATTGGAACCGTGCCGTACTTCAAACTGTAAATCTGATTTAACCCGCACGGTTCGTAGCGCGACGGCATGAGGAACATGTCAGCGCCGGCCTCGATTTTATGGGCGAGTTCGTTGTCGTACGCAATGCGCACGCCGACGCGGCCGGGAAATTCGTTAGCGAGGGTCTCAAACAATTCTTCGTAGCGGCGCTCGCCGGTGCCCAGGACGGTGAGGATGATGTCCTCCTGCATTAATTCCCTGGCGATATCGGAGATAAGATCAAAACCTTTTTGGTCGGCAAACCTGGAGACGATACCGATAACCGGGCGAGCTTCGTATTCAGGCGAGAGACCAAAAACTTCGAGCAGCTCTTTTTTGCAAGCGTGCTTGCCGGTCAGATCTTTGGCGGAATAGGTGGCCGCGATTAATCTGTCTTTCTCGGGATTCCAGACGGAGTAGTCGACGCCATTGAGGATGCCCACAACGTGGTCGCGGCGGCTACGCACCACACCGTCCAGGCCAAATCCGAATTCCAGAGTTTGAATTTCTTCGGCGTATTTTTTGCTGACGGTAGTGAGGTAGTCGGAGTAGACCAGGCCGCCCTTCAGAAGATTGACGTCACCGTAGTATTCAAGACCGGCGGGGTTATAAACCTCCGGCGGAATGCCGGCGCGACCGAGTACCGCGGCCGGAAATTGGCCTTGATAGCCCAAATTATGGATGGTGAAAATTACCGGAATGTCTTTCACCAGCGGGTCGGAGGAGTACAAAGAGCGCATGAGCGTTGGAACGAGGGCGGTCTGCCAATCGTGGCAGTGGATTACGTCGGCGGGCCAAACGTGTTTGGCGATTTCGATGACAGCGCGACAGAATTCGCTGTAACGTTCGGCGTTGTCGGGAAAATCTCCGGTGCTGTTGCCGTAGATTCCGTCACGATCAAAGTAGCCTGGATCGTCGACGAAAAAGTAGCGGACACCGTTGAGCATGGTGCCGTCGGCGATGGAGGGGAAACGCAACCGTCCGCCCAGAGGGATGGTCATACTGGGCATAACCACCATGCTCGTTTTTATTCCCCGGTAACGAGGCAGCACCACGGCCAGTTCGTGGCCCTGTGCAACCAGGGCTTTGGGCAGCGCCTCGATTACATCGGCGAGGCCGCCGGTCTTCGAGAAGGGCAGGCCTTCGGATGCCGCAAAAAGTATTCTCAAAACAAGCTCACTGAGAGTGCCGCTCCGCGTTGTGGATGAAGGTGACGCCTAGACTCCCGATCATTTTACGCTACGCTATCCGATTTCATAAACGTGGTCAAAGGCGACCACCGCGCTGGTAGTTGTTACACTGGGGAGCGATGAGTCGTCAACCTCTAGGGCAACACTTTCTTGGGGACCTTTATTGGCGGGAAGAAATCGCGCGCGCCATTCGTGTATCCCCACGCTCGGAGATCTTAGCTGCGGCGAGCACACAGAAGGTCGATTATTGCTGGGTGGAGATTGGCCCCGGACATGGAGAAATGACGGAATACCTTTTGGGTGTCGGCGCGCCGGTGCATGTGATTGAGGTGGACCAATTCTTGATCGGGAACCTCAACCGGTTGAAGAAGAAAAATCCGAATCTTGATGTGATTCGCGGGGACATCCTGGAGACCGACCTGGCAGCCGTTGCTAACCTAAGACGAATGCGGATTTATGGGAGTCTTCCCTACTACATCACCTCGCCGATTCTCCATCATTTGTTCCGGTTTGCGGAATTGATCGAAGAGATTCACATGGTGGTGCAGACAGAAGTGGCGGAGCGCATGACGGCGCAGCCCGGCGGTAAAGCCTATGGATACCTTTCGGTGGCGACACAATTGAATTCGCGGCCGGAGTTGGTCTTGGAGATTCCGCGAGCGGCGTTTACGCCACCGCCTGAAGTTGGTTCGACGTTAGTAACGCTGCGGTTGCCTGGCGGATGGGAAGAGTTGCGACGTGGCGGCTTGTTGCCGGGAGCGAATAAATCGGTGCAGCAAAAGATCGAAGCAGAAGAGGAATTTTTGGAATTTGTTAAGTTGTGTTTTTCGAAGAAGAGAAAAACGCTCGTGAATAATTTGCGGGAGTTGGCAGAACCCGATGAAGTGCGCAATGCGCTGGGGGCGGTGGGCTTGCGGCCGGATGCGCGTGCCGAGCAAATTTCAATTCCTAAATTCGCGGCGTTGCATGCGGCGTTGAGGAAATAAACGGTTTGGGGAAGCGCGCGCGAAACTAAACCGATGCACGACTGCCAGAAGATGTTGGTTTAGCAGCTTTTGCGCTGGCAGCCAGGCGGTCGGGATAATCGCTGATGATGCCGTCCACGCCTGCATCCATGAGCAAGCGCATTTGCGCAGAGTGATTTACTGTCCAGCATACGACTTGCAAGTCCTTTTTCCGCGCTGCTGTGAGGAGCCCCGAACTTATCAGATCGCCGCGGATAGCCAATTGGCGCGCGCCCACTTCCAGAGCTCGTGCGATGGGCTCTTCAATGTTGCCGTCGTAGAGCAAGCCGGTCATCAGGGTAGGTTCAATTTTTCGGACATTGGCCAAAATCGCAGAATCAAAGGAAATAACGATGGTGCGAGCGATTTCGCCGGATGCCCGCAAACCGCCAATCAGGGCATGCTCACTGCCAAAGGTGCCGCCGGGCTTCATTTCCAGGTAAAAGATCACGTCAAATTTTTTGGCAAAGTCGAGGACTTCCTCGAGAGTGGGGATACGTTCGCCGGCGAATTCGCTCCCGAACCAGGAGCCGGCGTCCAACCGCCGCAACTCGCCGAGGGTCATGTCGTGAACGGCGCCTTTTCCGTTGGTGGTGCGATTCACGGTTTCATCGTGAATAGCTACCAGGCGGGCGTCGCGGGTCAATTGCAGATCGGTTTCGATAAAGGTGGCGCCAAAGGTTACCGCTTTCTTGAAAGCGGCCAAGGTATTTTCAGGTGCGTGACCGGAAGCTCCGCGATGAGCGATCAGCAGCAAGTCAAGATCCCCGCAGAGAATTGGATACGAGGCAGAGCGTCGAGAAAAACTCGGCACGCATCACGTACCCTAAACGAAGGTCGATCCACGGACTCTATCGTAACATCGCCACCCGTAGTCACGACCCTGCACACAATTCACATGCAACTTGTATCTAACTAGTGTGTTATTCAAATTGGAGAAATTGGAGGGATCCATGGGGAAAATAACTCGGATATCCACAGTATTACTTCTTGGAAGTTCGCTCACGTTCGTATCTGTCGTTTCGCATGCACAAGGGAAGCAACAGAATGAACCACGCCAGAATCTGATCCGCGAAGTGCGCCACCAACTGGTATTGCTGCCCTATTATTCGGTGTTCGACAACCTGGCATTCCGGGTAGAAGGCGACACCGTAATACTGGAAGGGCAAGTGGTTCGGCCAACGCTCAAATCGGATGCCGAAAATGTGGTGAAAAACATTGAAGGTATCGGGAGAGTGGTGAACAACATCGAGGTGTTGCCGCCAGCACCGATGGACGACCAGATTCGCAGAGCGGTGTATCGCGCGATTTTCGGCGACCCGGCACTGTCGAGGTACGCCGAATCGGCGGTTCCATCGATTCACATCATCGTGAAAAATGGAAATGTAACCCTGGTGGGAGTGGTGGATAGCGAGGGGGACAAGAACCTCGTCAATTTGCGGGTGAACGGAGTGCCTAACGTTTTTTCAGTGAAAAATGAGCTGGTGGTGACGCCCTCCAAGTAGGACCCCACGATTATTTCTTGAGCAGTGACGACGGCTCGCGCAAGCGAGTCGTTTTGTTTTGCGGGGCGCGAGACCGCGCCAATAGACTCTAACTTTCGGCTACGGAATGTATCACGTTATACTTCAGTATGGACTTTCGTACCTTGGTGGCGGCCGCCGTGCTGGTGTTCCTCTTGAATATGGCTGGTACTGATTCGCGCGGGAAAAATCCCGATTCGCCGGATCGCAATGCGTGGCAGAAAGATCTTCTGGACTGGCGTGCTAAACATATCGCCGAACTGCAGAAGCCCGATGGCTGGCTTTCTTTGGCGGGGCTGGAATGGCTTGAGCCTGGCGATAATTCCTTCGGCGGCGCTGCCGATAATAAAATTCATCTGGCAGGCACCAAGGTGGCGCACTTAGGCGTGCTGCATTTAGATGGTCAGACAGTCCGCTTGGTCGAACTGGCCGGTGGATTTCCTCCGGACTTTCTGGTGGCTGGGGCTCCGGCAAAATCGCAAGTGTTGCGGGTCGATCCGGACAATGACAAGAACGCGCCGCATCTGACCATTGGAACGTTGAACCTGTACGTGATCCGGCGGGGGGAACGGTTCGCGTTGCGCGTGAAAGATTCGAAATCGCAGGCGTTGCTGGGGTTTCACGGATTGAAATGGTACGCGCCGGATCCTGCCTATCGGGTTGCGGCGAAATGGATACCGTACAATCCGCCGAAAACAGTGGGCTTGGACACTCTGGCGGGCACACATTATTCGCAACCAGTTCCGGGCGCGGCGGAATTTAAACTCGCGGGCGAAACTTACCGGCTGGAACCGGTGCTTGAGGATTCCGCTCCCGACAAACTCTTTTTTATATTGCGAGATACCACCAGCACTTCGACGACCTATGGCGCTTGCCGGTTCCTGTACACCGCGCTGCCGAGCGAGGGAGTGAGCAAGCCTGGCGAGTTGGTGCTGGATTTCAATCACCTGGAGAATCCGCCCTGCGCGTATACGCCGTTCGCGACGTGTCCCCTGCCGCCGCCGGGAAACCGGCTGCAAATCGCGTTGCCCGTGGGCGAGCAGCGATATCACGATTGATCGTGGACAGACGATGACACCGAACCCACCTTCTGAAAGCGGAGCGGACGCGCTGGATCGTGCCAAACTCACGGAGTTGCGCACGGTGTTACTGAAGCTACATAAGACCTTGCTGGATATGGAGCGGCGGGACTACGAGCGCGAGCATGGACACGTGTCCACCGGGGAGTTATTTCGCCTGGTACTGGATCACCAGCAATTCGGCTGGCTGCATAACATCTCGGAATTTGTGGTGCGGCTGGATGAGACGCTGGCCGGCGAGGTACCGATTACGCCTGAGGATACCCGCAGTGCGATTGGCACGGCGCGGAAGTTGTTTGTGCCCTCGGAGTCCGGGGACGCGTTTCAGAAGCGTTACTTCGATGCCATTCAACGCGATCCGGCGGTGGTGATGGAACATGCTGAACTGGCGCGGTTGTTTAACAGTGAGCCGGCCGAGCAAGTTGGGGGCGGTTAGAGTTTCGAAGAAGTCCAAATCTCCTCGTGAATCACTCCGTGGGAACTCAAAAACATTTAGCTAAAAAAAACGTCATCCGGCGGCTGCGGCGAGCGGAATTGCCCAGCGATACGATTGAGCTGGCGCGGTTTCTGATTGGAAAAGTGGTGGTGCACGAACTGACGGTCGGGCGGGTGAGTGGGCGTATCGTGGAAACCGAAGCGTATCCGCCGGGCGATCCCGCCGGGCATCACTTTCGCGGGCCGACCCCGCGGATCCGCTCGATGTATCTGGAACCCGGGCATGCGTATGTATTTTTTAATTATGGCGCGCATTTTATGTTGAATGTAAGCGGCGAGCCGGCGGGTACCGCGGGCGGGATTTTGATTCGCGCGGTCGAGCCACTGGAAGGCATTGAGCTGATGAAAAAGCATCGCGATTGTAGCGACCTGCTGGGCTTGACGCGCGGGCCGGGCCGGCTGGCTGCGGCGTTTCAAATTAATCGTAGTCATGATGGGATCGATTTGTGCGCTGAGAATAAGTTGTGGTTGGGTGTGATCACGGGCGACGGGGCGCAGAGCGATGCGCAAAGGGTGATCGGGGAAACGGTGCGGATTGGAATTTCGCAAGCGGCCGATCATGTGTTGCGCTTCTATGAAGCGGGAAATCCCTTTGTGAGTGGCCCTAAACGGCTGCTGGGACCCGCAGTGACTGTGCGGAGCAAGAAAATAGAGTCCAGTGCAATAAAAGGAAAGACCCGCGCCAGATCGAAGAGAGATTCCGCAGCCACACGAACCGGTGCTTTAGTCGCAACGAAGGCGAGGAAAGGCGTTGTGAAAAGGGCTACACCACTGAGGTCAGAATGAACGTTGGTCAATTGTTTTCCTAATCGTGAACTCAATCAGATTTGGGCACCAAATTGTAGTCGCGCTGTCAACTTGCAATCGCGGGCCCCAGCATCTACTCTTCCGCGATGCCCGAGATCACGCCTGATTTTTTGTTGTATGGATTCATCTGGTATGTTGCATTTCTTTTTTCGACTACATGTCATGAAGCGGCGCACGCCTTGGTGGCCAAACGGGGCGGCGACGAGACTGCTTCCGAGGGCGGGCAAGTTTCGCTGAACCCCATCCCGCACATCCGCCGAGAGCCATTCGGCATGGTGCTGGTTCCGCTGCTGTCGTATTTCATAAACCAATCCATGATTGGTTGGGCCAGCGCGCCGTTCGATCCTGCGTGGGAGCGGCGCTACCCGCGGAGAGCGGGTTGGATGGCGTTGGCCGGTCCAGCCGCGAACTTCACACTGATGATTCTTGCGGTAATTGGATTACGGGTCGGCATGTCCACTGGCCTGCTGGGGAGGGATCCGACGACGGGCCGTCCAGGAATCGCGTTCGTGGTGCTGATTGTGTTCTTTTCGCTGAATCTATTGCTGGGCACCTTCAACCTTTTGCCAGTACCGCCTTTGGATGGGAGCACCGGCATCATGATCTTCATGAGCGAGAGCACCGCACAAAAATACCTGAACTGGCTGCGCGGGAATAGCTACGCAATGCTGGGATTGCTGGTGGGTTTGGTATTTTTCAACAGGGTCTATCAATATATTGAGGCGTTTGCCAGCAACATTTTGCTTCGCGGCCATTTTTAATCGTTATTTCAACCTGCTATTAGTTCCATTGAGAAATTTTGCGCGGCGGTTTTGGCGTCGGCGCCGCAGTGTGCGTGCAAGTGGAAACATGCCAAAACGGGCAGAGGGTTCAAAAAGGGATGGGGCGTTGCCGGAATTGGAGCAGTGGCGGTGGGTCGATCTGAAAGAAGTTGTGTCCGCGGTCGTGCAACTTGAAGGTAATGCCCTGAATCTTCAAGCTTTGGTTGATTTGGTGGTTGGCAGGCAACGAGGAAGAAGAAGGTGACGGGGATGGAGGAAAAGTTGCGAAAGATGGAGATGTGGGAAATGTGGAGACCAAGACGATGGAGGTGGTGGCGCCGCGCAGCTCGCTCACACCTTGCATCTTGGATGACGATCCCGAGCAACTAAGCTTGCTCTCGGAAATGATCTCCGAGATAGGTTATGAATCGCTACTGACGGACGACCCGGAGGAAGCGGTTCGACTGGTGCAATCGGGAACTTGCCGGGTAATCCTCGCGGACGTTCATCTGCCTGGGATACATGCTTACGAATTTCTAGACCGCCTGTTGCGCGTGGATCCTGGGGTTCACGTGATTATCATCACCAAGGAATATACGCTCGAATCGGCACTGGAAGCGATACGGCGCGGGGCCACGGATTTTTTGCCAAAGCCGCTGGACCGCCTGCGGTTGAAGCGCGCGCTGGATGATGTGGCCTCGCTGTACGACCAGCGGCGGCGGGTGCGGGCGCTGGAAGAACAGCTCCTGCGAGATTTGGAATTTCACGGCATCGTGGGCAAAAGCCCGGTGATGCTGGAAGTTTTTGACTTCGCGCGGAAGGTGGCCCGGCACTATACCAATGTGTTGTTGGTGGGACCGACGGGCACCGGGAAAGAGCTCGTGGCGCGGGCCATACACCAGCTGAGTCCGGTGAGCCAACAGCGGCTGGCGGTTTGCAATTGTTCGGCGATGGTAGACACGCTGCTGGACAGCCAACTGTTTGGACATGTGCGCGGGGCTTTTACCGGCGCAACGGAAATGCGGCCGGGGCTGTTCGAATACGCGGACGGCGGCACGGTTTTCCTGGATGAAGTGGGGGAAACGTCGCTGGCGATGCAGGCCAAGCTGCTGAGGGTGATACAAAACCGCGAAGTGCAACGAGTGGGCTCGCCGGAAGTGCGGCACGTAAATGTACGGCTGATTGCCGCCACCAATCGAGATCTGCGCGGCGAGGTGCTGGCGGGACGGTTCCGGGAAGATCTGTTCTACCGCCTTAGCTCCATTCAAATTCGTGTACCTTCGCTGAGCGAGCGGCTTGAAGATATCCCGTTGCTGGTGCAATTTTTTGTAAAGAAATATAACCAGGCGTATGGGAAGAGCATTTCCGGATTAACGCGGCGGGCCCAAACGGTGCTGCTGCAACATCCCTGGCCGGGCAACGTGCGCGAGCTTGAGAACGTAATCTCCAGTGCGGCGATTACCACCACCGGGGACTTTATCGACCTGGCGGATTTGCCGGAGAATCTGCAGCACGGCGGAAGGCGCGGAGTGGCGGCCGCTTTCGCTGGACGAAGTTCGCAAAGTGCATATTCAGCGAGTGCTGGCGATGTGCATGGGGAATCGCTTGCGGGCCGCACAGGTGTTGGGCATCGGGCGCACCAGTCTGTACCGTTATCTCAAACGAGATCAGCTTGAGCATGATCTCCACGCAAAGCGGCGTGGCGCTGCCGCTGCGGGATCTGTGCGAATTTGATTTGTGACGCGCCGGCGCTGGCCGGGCAACTTGGGGCTCAGGTGGCCCTCATTGTGAGCAGGCTGACGATCCGATCGCTACTGTACGGCCGGAGTCTCCGCGTGAGCCGGAGTTGGCATTGCGGTGCCCGGCAAAGTTACCGTGTCGTCGATGCTCACCAGCATGCCAGTTCCCGCCGGTAGATTTACTTCCTTGCCTTTGCGCGCCACGATGTAAGCCGCGCTGCCGATTAAGCCGAAGCCGAATCCTCTCGCGACATTGCCGGCAATCAATCCGATCAGCGCGCCGCCACTGGAACTGACCGAGCCCCAAAGCACGTCGCCACGGTAGTCGTGTCTTTGCTCGATGATCTGGCCTTCATCGATTTTTACGTCGTGGCGGCGCGGAGCTTCGCGATCACCACCGGTCCGCAGGATTTCGAGGATGCTCATGTGCACCGGGATCAAGCGGCTGTCGATTTCAAGGCTGCGAAAATTCAGGTCCATGTAGGCTTGGCCGCGAAAAACGGAAAAGTGGCGCGCCGGCGCCACGGTGCCGATAGTGCCGTGGACGCGCGTACCGGCGGGAATCAGCAAAGTATTACCGACGAAGACCGGCTCGGAAAGTACGGCGACAAAGGCGTCGCCGCTGCGGGAAGTGACTGTGCCGATGTCGCCGACGATATGCAGGCGCACTTCTGTACCGGGGGCGACTTTTTTTGGTTCGGGGAGTGGCTCGGAATGAGAGACCGGTGCGGTGGAGACAAGCAGCGCACTGGCCAGAACTACGGACAGCAATGATTTCATGAAGTCCTCCTGCCCACGCGGTGGGCGTGGGCTGACCCCGTGTCGTGGGGCAATTCCGGCTTTGCTGGAATGTTTCCGCTGGCGTTGCGGACCCGGCGCTTGCCAAAGCAAACGCGGGGCGGATGGGGAGGAACTCCATCCGGGTGTAGTGTACTGCGCACGTTGTGCCGGGAAATACGATGTTCTACTGATCTTTGTTACACAACTAGACACAATTTGGCTTGCGCAGCGGCGGCTCTTGATTGGGAAACATTTTACGCAGACAAGAGCGTGTGATATGTTGCGGACAAATTTCGGCCTGACGGAGGATTCATGTTCAAAAACCATTTTTCAAAGGTTCTGACCGTGGCGACGTACACTACGCTTTGTATCGCTTTAACGAACGGACAGGAAAGCGCCAAAAAGCCCGCAGCGAGCAAAACCGAAACACCGGCAACCACCAAAGCGGCAATGCCGGAACCGTTCATCGGAACGCCGGACAAGATCAAATGGGTGCAATTCGCGCCGGGAATCGAGTACGGACCGGTGCATGGCAATTGCGACAAACCTGGCGCGCCGTGTGTTTTCCAATTGCGGTTTGCCGCGGGCGGCAAAATTCCCGCGCATTGGCATCCTGTGGACGAAAACGTGACGGTGATATCGGGAACTTTTATGGCCGGTATGGGCGACTCCTATGACGAATCCAAGATGATGTCTCTCCCGGCGGGCACTTACGTACTGATGCCGCGACACATGCATCATTTCGCGGGGACCAAGGACGGCGCACTGGTGCAGGTGCACGGGGTTGGCCCATTCAAAATAAATTATGTGAATCCGGCCGACGATCCGAGCAAGGCTGCCAAGGCTTCCGATTAACCTTTTGTGTGCGGAAAAATCGTGGCGAGCGCAGGCAATCTGGCTCAGCTCGTAATGCTGTGCTAGACTTTTGTGTAACAGACGTAAAAAGTTTTTGCGACTGTTGAAACGTGGAACTTCGGGCTCTGTGCAACGAGGTCCCGCGAACCCCGCCAGGCCCGGAAGGGAGCAACGGTACCGGGAACGCCTCTTGTGCCGCAGATCACCCGAAGTTCCTCT
>JAUTXJ010000394.1 GCA_030838075.1 Acidobacteriaceae bacterium | reverse complement strand
TCGAAGGCATGGGCGTAGCCACCGGCATCGCCTTCGACAAGGATGAAAATCTTTACGTCGGTGATCGCAGCGGAACAATTTTTAAAATCAGCCCCAGCCGCGAGATTTTTGTCTTTGCCACCCTGGAGCCTTCTTTCGCCGCTTATCATTTGGCTTTTCATCCCCGCGGTGATTTGTACGTCACCGGGCCCACGACTTCCAGCTTCGATCGCGTCTATCGCGTGACTCAGGGTGGTGAAGTGAAAATCTTTTACCGCGGCCTCGGGCGCCCGCAAGGCTTGGCGTTCGATCGCGACGGAAATCTTTATGTGGCCGCGTGCCACGCCGGACATCGCGGCATCGTGCGCATCACTCCGCAAGCGCAACCGGAAATGGTCCTCAGCGGGTCGGGAATCGTAGGCCTGGCGCTGCAACCCTCTGGCCGCGCCATCGTAGCCACCACCAACGCGCTCTTCACGCTCGATTGGGACATTCGCGGCTTGCCCTTGATCGGATAAATTATTAAATGAAAGCAGAAATCATCGCGGTCGGGTCTGAGTTGCTTACACCGGACCGGCTGGACACCAATTCTCTTTTTCTTACCGAGGAGTTGAACAAACTCGGCATCGAAGTCCTGCGCAAAACTATCGTGGGCGACAACTCCGAGGAATTGAGCGACGCCTTTGCCGGCGCGCTTAAGCGCGTGGAACTGGTTATTTCGTGCGGAGGGCTGGGTCCGACGGCGGACGATTTGACGCGCGAAACTGTCGCTGATCTTCTGGGGCGCAAGCTGCAACGCGACGATCGCATCCTGCACGCCATCGAAACCCGTTTTCGCAGCTTGCGCCGAGAGATGCCTGAAATTAATGTGCGCCAGGCCATGGTGCCGGAAGGCGCGGAAGTTTTGGATAACGCGCGAGGCACCGCGCCGGGATTGTGGATCGAACAAGGTGACCGCGTAATTGTGTTGTTGCCCGGTGTGCCAAAAGAGATGCGCGGACTTTTTGAAGAAGCCATCGCGCCGCGCCTGGCTAGGCGAGCCACTGGACTTCAGCTTTTTCATCGCGAACTGCGCGTAACTGGCTTGGGCGAATCGCACGTCGAACAACGCATCGCCCCCGTTTATACACGTTACAAAGATGTGCACACCACCGTGCTGTCTGCTCCCGGCGAGGTTCAGGTTCATTTGCGCTTTTGGAGCGATGATCCGCAGCAGGCCAACAAAACACTCGACGAAATCGAGCGTGGATTCGACATCGCTCTCACCGACCGGATTTTTTCGCGCGATGGTCAGGCCTTGCACGAAGTCGTCGCTCGCGAGTTGGCGCTGAATAATACGACGATAGCGGTGGCGGAGAGTTGTACCGGGGGACTTTTGTCGCAAAGGCTGACGAGTATCGCCGGCAGCTCCAGTTTTTTCCTGGGCGGTGTCGTCTGCTACAGCAATGAACGCAAAACAGCATGGGCCGACGTGCCTCCGGAACTGATTGCCACCAAAGGCGCCGTTAGCCCTGAAGTGGCTGTGGCCTTGGCGGACGGAATTCGGCGGCGCGTAGGCAGCGCGTTGGGCGTCGGCGTTACGGGAATCGCGGGACCAGGCGGCGGCAGCGAAGAAAAACCAGTCGGTACCGTGCACATCGCATTGGCGCACACCGCGGGAGTGGCGGAGCGCGCCCTAACCCTTCCGGGAGACCGCGATGCCGTTCGCTGGCAAGCTTCGCAAGTCGCACTGGACATGGTGCGCATATATCTCCTATATGGCGCCTCCGATGGTAAGTTATCCTCCAAAGCCCAAGGTCGAAGTTCTAAAAAATCCACCTTCTAAAGAGGCGTCAGCGATGCGCTTGTTTGTGGCGCTGGAAATTCCGCCTGCGATACGCGAGAACCTCGCGGCGATACGGGAAAATTTCTCTTCTATCGGCCCCAAACTGCGCTGGGTTCCGACGGAAAATCTTCACGTGACACTTAAATTTATTGGTAGTGTACCCGCAGAAAAGCTTGAGGCGATTATCGACGCGCTGCGTCGCGTACGAGCGGATAAATCCGTGAAGTTGGATTTTATCGGATATGGCGGCATAGCCGCGGGCGTCTATTGGGCTACGATCGAACCGTGCCCGGCTTTGGAGAAGTTGGCCGCTGATATTGATCGTTGCCTGGAGCCGCTCGGAATCGCTAAAGAGAACCGTGCGTTTCATCCTCACGTCACCGTAGCCCGGTTCAAAGATCGCGGCATTCTAGAGAAGATTAACGATCTAATTCACGAAAACGCGATTCATGGTGACGGCCGCTACCTGAAATGTGAATTTGGATCTATGACCCCGGCAGAATTTCATCTCATGGAAAGCACCACGGTGCCCACCGGCGCAATATATTCAAAGGTTGAGTCGTTTCCGTTAGCGGCTGCGCTCCCGGGCAATTAATTATGTTTGGAATATCCATCACACTTCTCGGGATCGTGGTCACCGCTTATATCCTGGGCTCCATCCCGTTTGGAATCCTGGTCACCAGAATTTTTGGCAGCAAAGATATTCGCGCTTCCGGCAGCGGGAATATCGGCGCGGCCAACGTAACCCGCGTCGCAGGTCCGGCCGCGGGTATTTTGACTTTGGTTCTGGATACCGCGAAAGGTTATGCGGCGGTCTGGCTGGCCGCGCGATATTCCCATGACAGCGCGACTTGGATGATGATTGCGGGGCTCGCCGTATTGCTCGGGCACTGCTTTCCCATCTGGCTCAATTTCAAAGGCGGAAAAGGCGTGGCCACCGCCTTAGGCGTTTTTCTGGCACTTTGTGCTCCTGCCGCAGTGGCAGCGCTGGCCCTCTTTGCGATAGTGACCGCCTGGTGGAAATATGTTTCGCTAGGTTCAATCGCTGCGGCTGCCGCAATGCCGTTGCTCATTTATTTTCTCTGGGCTCCGCATCACGCGCCGCCAACAATAATTATTTTTGGAACCATGGCCGCCACCCTGCTGATCATTTATAAGCACGACGCCAACATCCAACGCCTCGTCGAGGGCGTCGAACCCAAATTTTCTGCCGGCAAGAACGACAAAACGAAATGACCAAAATCGCCATCCTTGGTGGTGGAAGCTGGGGCACGGCGTTATCCATCGTGTTGTCCCGCAGCCACAAGCCCCACGACATTTCCTTGTGGATGCGGGACCCGGCATTAGCCTACGCAGTCAACAAGACCCGCGTAAATGACCTGTATCTTCCTGGATGTGCGATCCCTGCAGCCGTCGCTGTCACCAGCGACCTTGCCAATGCATTAGCCAATGCCGACATCATTGTAGGAACCATCCCCTCCGCCTACGCGCGGGGCGTATACTCCCGAGCCTTGCCCTCTATCGAGAAGACTAGGCGCCTCTTCGTGAGCGCCACCAAAGGTCTGGAGCCCTCCACGCACTTGCGCATTACCCAGGTGCTGTCGGAAGTTTTGGCTGAGAAATTTTCGCCGCCCCCGGATGTCGCAGTTCTCTCCGGTCCGTCGTTCGCCCTTGAAGCCGCTCGAGGAGACCCCACCGCGGTGGTAGTGGCCTCACAAACCAGCCATTCGACCGAAAGCGCCTCCGGTAGCGAGACTGTCGCGAGTTATATCCAATCGGAGTTCGCCGGCCCGTCCTTCCGCCTCTACACCAACGACGACGTGGTCGGCGTCGAGTTGGCAGGCGCGATGAAAAATGTAATGGCCATCGCTGCGGGAGCCTGCCAGGGTTTGGGGCTGGGTACCAATGCGGTCGCGGCCCTGATCACCCGTGGCTTGGCGGAAATGGCGCGCCTCGCCATGGCCGTCGGCGCGCGCGCTGAAACCCTAAGCGGCCTCGCGGGCCTGGGCGATCTCGTGCTGACGTGTACCGGCTCCTTGAGTCGCAATCGCCAACTGGGCATTGAATTGGGCAAGGGACGAGCTCTAGTAGAGATAGTCGCCAGTACACGCATGGTCGCGGAGGGAGTCGGCACCGCAGGAGCCCTGTTAGCCCTGGCCAGCGAGCATCAAATTGAGCTCCCCATCACGACTCAGGTAAACGCCATTCTGCACCATGGCAAATCCCCACGAGACGCCATGGAAGAAATCATGGGTCGCCCCCAGAAGCACGAATAGTCGTTGCTGATTCCCGTGGCACTGACCTACACCCAGCCGTTGCCGTCGCTTATTAGTAGTTATTTATCTAACAATATAGTAATATGTGGCATGAAATTCGCAACCAGGAACTCCACGCTTATTGGCCAAATCACCGGTGTTTCGCAGCCGTCTTTCCCGTCTCTCTCGTCTCTCTCGCCTCTCTCCCGCGGTCATTCAGTGCGGCGGACATCGTGTCCAGACACATCTTACCTGTTTTCAATAACTTGCACACTCTTTGCACACTTTTGCAACGTCCACCCTTTGTTTTCAACGACTTCTGGACTCTTTTCTGCAAAACAGGGGGGTATGGGGGGTATCGGCCGACAAAACCGACCGGAACCCTGAGGCTCATGCAAGGCGCGACGCGTTGTGACCTTCGACGAGATTCGAGGACCGGGCCACGAAGGAGGCAGTTGATGCCGCGACAGCCTAACGACACGCATCTTTCGGCTTCGTCGGCGACTAGTACCTCCGTTCCAGTTGCACATGCGCTACGCGCTACTGTTGTCAGTCACTTCCAGCTTCACAGTTCACCTAAAATAGAGTCTGGTTATGAGCCTCAACCTTCAATCCGTCTGGAATCGTGTGCGCGTCGGGCGCATTCGTATTCTCTGGTTGGTGCTGGGCGCCATGCTGTTGGTCAGCGTTGTCCCCCTTGGTTTGTATCACCGCCAGGTACTGCACCTCAGTCAGGGAAAATTGACGGACAACGAAAGAGTGGACCAGGCCGATCTGACCCGCTCGCTCTCCCAGGAAATTCAATTCTTCGAATCCAATCTCACCCAGCAGCTGATGAGCGAACGCCAAATTCTTACTCTCACCGGGCTGATCGACAATGTGGAAGATCCCGTCTCGGAACCAAAAGTAACGCGCTTGCTCGAAAATTTCGTCGACAGCAACCGCACCACTTTTATTTACCTCACGGCCGTGGGCCGCTCGGGGAAAGGGACCAGCGCATCACAAGGAAATTTTCGTGCGGAGCAGGATCCCTTTGTAGCCAAAGCGCTGCAACGCGCCTTTGTAACCTGCATGCAGTCGCAGCAACTCAACGTGGTGAAGTTTCGCAGCGATCCGCTGGCCTTGGCTCCCAACAACCGCCCGGCGTTCGTCATTGCTGTGCCACTGCGCGATTCCGGCGATCAGTTTACCGGCATGCTTGCCGCCGTAGTTTCTCTGGACACCATTCTGCATCGCTTGCAGGAAGCCAGTGTTCGCGGCCGCACCGTGTTTGTCGTGGATCACTACGGGCACATCGTTGCCCATCCGGATACCAAGAACTTCGTGCCCGGCGCGGATGCCAGCGGCAACTCGCTGGTTACCCAGGTGACCGCGCTGCCCCAGGAACTGCGCAATACCGAAACTGTGCGTTTCACTGAGAAAGAAAAAAATCACACCGTGGAAA
Source organism: Acidobacteriaceae bacterium (assembly GCA_030838075.1). Lineage (GTDB taxonomy): Bacteria > Acidobacteriota > Terriglobia > Acidiferrales > UBA7541 > Acidiferrum. The sequence continues at coordinate 7,616 of JAUTXJ010000394.1, read as the reverse complement.
TGATTGGCACCTACAGCACATTTCCGGAGGTCAACTGGGCGGTGATTGCCGAGCGCAGCTTGAATGAGGCGCGTTCCGATGCCGGCATGGACGACTTAAATCGCCAAGCTCTCGCCTTCGTGAGTTTCGTCGTGTTGGCGGCCATCGGCCTGGGATATTTCTTTGCGGTGGGAATCAGCGGGCCGATTCGCGGATTGGCCGATTCCACTCGCGCTATCAGCCGCGGTGAATTTCACCAGCGCTCCCCGGTGCGCGGCGCCACGGAAATCAGCGAGCTGGCCGAAAATTTCAACAAGATGGCGGGCGACATCGAGGAGTACATCGAGCGCCTTAAGGAAGCTGCGGAAGAAAATCGCGAGCTGTTTATCGGCTCCATCCGCATGCTCGCCGCGGCCATCGACGAAAAGGACCCTTACACCCGTGGTCACTCCGGCCGTGTGGCGAAATATTCCACGCTGGTGGGCCAGGAATTGGGCCTCTCGCCGGAAGCCCTGGACACCCTGCGCATTTCAGCACTGCTGCACGACGTAGGAAAAATTGGCGTGGAAGATCGCGTCCTCAAGAAGCCCGGCGCGCTGACCGCGGAAGAATTCGAGCTGATGAAGCAGCACACCATCAAGGGCGCCAACATCATGCGTCCAGTTTCGCAACTGAAAGATATGTTGCCAGGCATCGAGCTGCATCACGAGCACATGGACGGGCGCGGCTATCCTTACGGCTTGCAAGGGCCGCAAATTCCGATGATGGCGCGGATTATCGGCGTGGCCGATACGCTGGACGCCATGACCACCAACCGGCCGTACCAGTCGGCCATGGACATCGATTATGCCTTGGAGCGCATTAAGACTTTGAAGAATACGAAATTTGACGCCGAAGTTGTGAACGCGCTGGAATCAACCATAAACACAGGAAAATTGCGATTAAGCGCGGTGGAAGTGCAAGTCTGATTTTTTCTTTCGTCTCGTTTCAGTTTTTTCACATTTTCGTTCGTCCCTTAGTTTTAATTCTTTCCCGCGGCTCGTTACCGTAATTTTTCACTCACAACCGCGATCGCTGCTCGCCGTGCGCACTAAAAAATCGGCGAGCTCGGCCCTGCTGGGGGCCGCGCGGATTCAGCGGATGCACGCTTCTGCTACAATTTCTACAGGCGCCACAAATATGGCGCTCAATCGTATGATTTCACTCTTCGGGCCGCCCGAGCCAACACTTCTCGACAAGCTCAAAACTTCGGTCAGTAAGACCAAGAGCGTGCTGTCGGAAACTGTCGACACCATTTTTCAGGGTGAGCGGCGCATCAGCCCTGCGCTCCTGAAAGAATTGGAGACCGCTTTACTCTCCGCGGATCTGGGTGTGACTCCGACGCGAGAAATTCTAGAAGCGCTGCGCGAAAAAATGGATCGCAACGCGCTGTCCAATGCAGAAGAATTGAAGCGCGAAATTAAAGCACACATCGTGCGCATTCTGACGGAGTCGCGAAGCGTAAATGTGTTTCAAGAACGCGCTTCCTTGAATGGCCACGGTCCTCGAGTGATTTTTGTGGTGGGCGTGAACGGCGCGGGCAAAACCACCAGTATCGGTAAGTTGGCCAATCGCCTGAAGCAAGAAGGACTCAACGTGGTGTTGTGCGCCGCGGACACTTTTCGCGCCGCGGCCATTGAGCAGCTGGAAATCTGGGCGCAGCGCAACGGCATTGAAGTGATCAAGCAGAAATTTGGCTCGGACCCCGCAGCGGTGGTGTTCGACGCGATGGCCGCCGCGAAGGCCCGCGGAGCCGACGCCGTGATCGTGGATACCGCGGGGCGTCTGCATACCAAATCGAATCTGATGATCGAACTTGAGAAAATGAAACGCACCGCAGCGAAAGTAATTCCTGGCGCGCCCCACGATGTGCTGCTGGTGCTGGATGCCACGACCGGACAGAACGGTTTGGCGCAGGCCCGCCAGTTCACCACCAGCGTGGGCGTGACTGGAATTATTTTGACCAAGCTGGATGGCACCGCCAAAGGCGGAATCGTGGTAGCCATCGCGCGAGAATTACGATTGCCGATTCGCTTCGTGGGCACCGGAGAACAAATCAACGACATGGTGCCGTTCGACGCCCAAACCTACGCAGATTCCCTCTTCAATTAACCGTGGACGCCAACGCCATCGGCTATATGCAGCGCGCGATGGGCCTGGCGCGCAAGGCAACAGGCCTGGCGAGTCCCAATCCGCTGGTGGGGTGCGTGCTGGTGCGCGAAGGCCAAATTGTTGGCGAAGGATTCCATCAGTACGATTGGCGCGATCACGCGGAAGTGGTGGCCATTAAATCCGCGGGAGAAAAAGCGCGCGGCTCGACGCTGTATGTAAATCTAGAACCGTGCAATCACACTGGGCGGACTGGGCCTTGCACCGAAGCAATCATCAAGGCAGGGATTCAGCGGGTGGTAGCTTCGATCGACGATCCGAATCCAGTTGTTGCCGGCGGCGGCTTCGATCGATTGCGAGCGGCGGGCGTTGAAGTGTTCACCGGAGTGCTGGAAGAAGAAGCGCGGCGGCTGAATGAACCGTTTGCAAAATGGATTCGCAAGAAGCGGCCGTTCGTGACGCTGAAATCGGCGATGACTTTGGATGGCCAACTGGCGTTGCCGCAAGCGGGCAAAAGAAAAAGCAGCACGTGGATAACCTCCGAGGAATCGCGTGCGGAAGTGCATCGCATGCGCCATGCTTCGGATGCGTTGCTCACCGGTATCGGCACAATTTTGGCGGATGATCCGTTGCTGACGGATCGCAGCGGGCTGTCACGCCGGCGGCGACTGTTGCGCGTGATCCTGGATTCAAGATTGCGATTGTCGCCGCGATCACGCATCGTCAAGACTGCCGATGACGATTTGCTGGTATTCACGGCCATCACACTGCTCTCTGCCAAGGCGCGGGCGTTGCAAAAGGCTGGCGTTGAAATTGTCAGCGTGAAAAAACGCGCAGGACATATAGATTTGAATGCGGTGATGAACGAATTGGGCAAGCGTAAAATCTTAAGCGTGCTGCTGGAAGCCGGCAGCGAGTTGAATGGAGCGGCCCTCGCGGCGGATATCGTGGATAAAGTTTTTCTATTTTACGCGCCGAGATTCGCAGGCGAAACGCGTGTGCCATTCGCTACAGCGGCAAATTTGAAACACGCCGCGTTACGCAACTTGAATATTCACCAGTTCGGGCCGGACTTTGCTCTTGAGGGGATGCTGCACGATGTTTACGGGAATCATTGAACATGTGGGGCTCCTGCATTCGCTCGAACTGACCGACATGGGTGGTCGCGTGGCGATCCATGCTCCCACGTTGACAGGCTCGCTGGCCGTGTCGAAAAGCATTGCGGTAAATGGGTGCTGCCTTACGATCACGGAGTTGCATGGAGAAAGGTTTTCGGCCGATCTCTCTGCCGAGACGTTGAGCAAAACTTCTTTCGGAGCTGCCGCTCCCGAGTGGAAAAGAGGCATGCACATAAATCTTGAGCAGCCGCTGACGGTCGGGCAAGAATTTGGCGGACACTTCGTGCTGGGGCATGTTGACGGGGTTGGACGGGTAAGCGAGCTACAGCCCGAGGGAGTTGGCGGCGAGAGCTGGAGATTCTGTGTGGAAGTGCCACCGGAGTTTGCTCGATATATCGTGTCAAAAGGCTCGATCACCGTGGATGGTATAAGCCTGACGGTGGCGAGTTGGGACGGGCGGGTCGTGGAAATTGCGGTGATTCCGTATACGTATCAGCACACCAATTTGCGCGACCGGGTTGTCGGCGATGCCGTGAACCTGGAAGCAGATGTGTTAGGAAAATATATCGAGAGCTATCTGGATGCGCGAGAGAAGAATTTCGGGTCAACCCGGCAATTCTAAGTGCGAAGTTTTACTTGCAACGAACGCCGCCGCGCTGCCAAATCGATCATGAGTGATCAGCAGCCTCAAGCGCCGCTCGTGCCACCTTGCGTGTTAAATTGGAAACCGGAACGGAAGAAAAATCCTTTAACAAAAGGATTTTTGCGCCTCTAACGCGTGGCAATTCTTTGAATTTCACAAGGAACGGAAGCAAGCTAATGGCGCGGTAAGTCACCGCATGGCGAATCTTGCGAAGCGGCACGAATCGCGAAAGCACTGCCGTTGCCCCCACGACATTTTTTAAATATCCACGCAAGTCGCTCACCGGATCTTCGCTGACGGCTACGGTGGGGAAGTGCCACATCTTCGATACCAGCGTGGGAATGTCATCGGCCAGTGCTTTTCCTGCTCCGTTTTTTGGCGGAGGCAACAAAATACACCTGCCTCGGTCATCGACCAACACCGCTGTCGCGAGCTGAACGCCGACGGTGGCGCGCTTCTTGCGTTTCTCAGGAATTAAATCCTGTCTTCCCAATTTGCGCGCGCGGCAGAATTTCTCCACCGGGCACAACAAACATTGTGGCGAGCGCGGGGTGCAGATGGTGGCACCAAGCTCCATCATGGCCTGATTCCAATTTCCTGGAGCGTCGGGCGCCAATAGATGGTCTGCGGTGCGCTGCAATGATTCCCACCGTGAACCCTCGCGCAAGTCTCCGCGAACCGCTTCGAGTCGCGCCACCACACGGGCAACATTTCCTTCGACCACGGCATGATGTTTTCCAAAGGCGATGCTCAGGATGGCGTTGGTGGTGTATTTACCAATCCCACGCAGCGCACGAATGTGCTGCTCCGTCGCGGGAAATGTTCCGCCATGCTCTCGAACAATCTGCTGCGCGGCGGCCTGCAAATTGCGAGCGCGGCTGTAGTAGCCCAGGCCCGACCACATACGAAGCACTTCAGCCTCATCAGCTTCGGCCAAGGCGCGCACATCCGGAAAACGCGCGCAGAATTTCTCAAAATAAGGAATCACCGCAGCAACGCGCGTTTGCTGCAGCATAATTTCAGAAATCCAGATGCGGTAAGGGTCACGATCGCGACGCCAAGGCAGGTCCCGCTGATAAGTTGCAAACCAGTCAAGTAACTTGGCGCGGAATTGTTTGAGTTCGGGAGCGGTCAGAAAGAAAGGCGCGTTCATCAGCGCGCCATTTTCGCACACTCGATGAGACCGCGCGAAAGACGAATCTACTTCAACACGTCATCGAGAAAAATTACGTAGGACGAGTACCACACGTTGGCGGGGATGGATCCGCGCGGCTGGCTGGTTACGATAACTTTGAACAATTCTGGCGAAGATGCCAGATCAGTGATTAGCGTGTGTTTTGGATCGGGCGGCAGCGGACTCGCCAGCGCCAAATATCGCAAAATTAAAAATACAATTTCCTCCGCGGGCGCCAGGCGTGTTTCCACTCCGGCGCTTCGGAATTGCAGATGGGCGTTGCGCTCGTAAAAATGCCAGCTGAGCGCTGCGCACAGCGTGATAGCCCGCTCAAATCGTTCGATGGCGGTATGCGCGGTGGGATCGCTGCCCGGTTTGAGTACCGAGCTGATGTGCGGATCGAGCACCAGTAGCACGCGGCAATCATCTTCACGGGTAAACTCGCGCACCATGAGAGAACCTGAGCGCGCCGACGCTTTCCAGTGCACGTGACGCACGCTGTCATTGGCCACGTAGCCGCGCAGTGCGTACAAATCCTGGCCGCGACCCTTGGACAGACTTTCGAGCGCGCCGTGTAATCCCGGCAGAATTTCCACTAACTCGTCCGTCGGAGCGACTGAGGGGTACACGACTGCCTCGGTTTTCAAATCCAGCCGCCGCGATTTCTGCAAGAAGCCGAATGGGAAGCGCGTCACAATGCGAAAAGTATCCTGGCGATGCACTCCACGGCGCATGAAAGTCATCGGCACAGTTTGCTGCGCGCGATCGCGTTTTGGCAAGTATGGAAAGTACACCGGGGTTTCGAGCATGGCGGCTGCTGGAGAGTCCTTCGGCTTGACGGCTTCGACGCGCAAAGAAAAACTCGGCAAGGTGTGCTTATCGTTTTGCAATTGAATATTGGCGCGCACCGGCTGGCCGGCAAAAATATGTTCCGGCAGCTCCAGGCGCATCTCCACGCCAGACAAGGTTATCGAGGAAAGAATGCCGGACATTAAGATAATGGCGATGAGGCAGGCCAGCACCAGGAACAATAGATTATTGCCGGTGTTCAGCGCCGCCAGGGCGACCAGAATAATTCCGCCAAGATAAATCCAGCCAGCGCGCGAAACGCGATATTCCATCTTATAGCCGATCCAACGGAGCGGAGTGCGTTGGGCCATGGCGGGTACCAGGGTTATCGCTACCCAGGCCGCGACGGCAAGCGCCGCTACTGCCGAGGTGCTGGCCTCCAGCAACTGTCCCAGCTCCGCGGCCGCGCCAGAATACAGCGCCAGGAGAAGGGCTACAGCCAAGGCCGCAAGAGCCAGAAGGAAGGTGCGTACCGGCGAGCGGTCGGAACTTGCGCGGAGATGCGCGATGATTGAGCGGCTAAAGCTCATAGGAAGAATCGTTCCGCGGAATAATCAGGATTGCAAAGCGTGAAGACAAAGGCGCTGAAAACAAATACGCTGAAAACAAATACGCCTCTGCGGCGCGAGAAAATCCGGCAGCGATTAAAAGGTTCACAGCGGTACGAGAACGGACTCCACGATGTCGCGCAGCACCGATTCCGTGGTTTCCGATTTTTTCTGCAGCGAGGCGTGACGCGAACTGGCCACTACGCGGTGCGAAAATACCGGCACGGCAAGTTTCTTGAAGTCATCGGGCAAACAATAATCGCGGCCATCAAGAAAAGCCCGCGCTTGCGCGGCGCGTTGCAGCATCAGTGTGCCGCGCGGGCTTACACCGAGAGCTAGCAAATCGGAATTTCTGGTGCGGTTCACGATCTCCAGCGCGTAGTCGTGCAGGCTGGAATCCACTTTTATGTGCGCCACTTCATCCTGCATGGTCAGCACTTCGCTGACGTCCGCGACCGGCTCCAGGGCATCTAGCGGATTTTCTCCGCGCACGCCCACGCGTTTGCGCAGAATTTCTCTTTCCGTTTCCGGCGAGGGATAACCCATTTTGATGCGCATTAAAAATCGATCAAGCTGCGATTCCGGCAGTGGGTAGGTGCCGTGATGTTCGACGGGATTCTGCGTGGCAATCACCAGGAACGGCTGGGGCAGCGCCATTGTTTTGCCGTCGATGCTAACCTGCGCTTCGTTCATGGCTTCCAGCAGCGCCGATTGGGTGCGCGGCGTGGTGCGATTGATTTCGTCAGCGAGAACGACGTTGGCGAAAATGGGTCCGGAGCGAAATTCAAATTCGCGAGTCTCGGGGTTGTAAACGCTCACGCCGAGGACGTCGCTGGGCAGCAAATCGGAAGTAAATTGGATGCGCTGGAAGGTGCAATGAAAGGATTTGGCTAACGCCTGCGCCAAAGTGGTCTTGCCCACGCCGGGAACGTCTTCGATCAGCAAGTGGCCGCGAGCCAGCAAGGTGATGAGGGAAAGTTGGATGGCTTCTTCTTTACCGTAGATGGCGCGCGCGATGCTGCGCTGCAGTTGCGCGACGACTTGAGAGGTGGCGGTCGGCATTGGTTGAAAACCCGGGCCCTTCCTGTTACAACTAAACCACGAACGGGCGATTAGCTCAGTTGGTTAGAGCGCTCCCCTCACACGGGAGAGGTCAA
>JAUTXJ010000377.1 GCA_030838075.1 Acidobacteriaceae bacterium | reverse complement strand
CCGGGCCGGGTCGTGGTGGAGTTGCACAACCCTGCGGCCAATTACACCATGCCTCAGCTAGCGGCACGTTCTCGCCAACTTGAAGCCAGCCTTGAGCGTCTGCCTGGTGTCCAGGGCTCCGGCCTCGCGCTTTACAACCCGCTCACTAACAACTGGGGCGAAGGCATTTTAGTGTCTGGCCATCCCGCTCCGGCGCCCGGCGAAGAATCAGGCGCGTCCTGGGACCGCGTAAGCGCGAACTATCTGCGAAACTTCGCTGTACCCCTCTTGCGCGGCCGATATTTTACCCCAGCCGATAACGAAACATCCGAGTCCGTGGCCATCGTGAACGAAGCCTTTGTAAAGCGCTTTTTTAAGAATGGCGAAAATCCCATGGACCAGCATTTCGGGCTGGACCTGCCCGAGAACGTAGGCACGTACCGAATCATTGGCATCGTACGCGACGCAAAATTTGCTCCCTTTGAACTGAGCAAGCCCGCGCGCCCAATGTTCTTCGTGCCGTTAGCTCAGGGTATCGATTACAAGAATCCCCTGATGGCCAGGCTGGAGGTTAGTAGCCACTACATTCAGGCCATGATGCTGGTAACCAATACACCCACCGGAACGCTTGAGCCGCTGCTCACCAGAACAGTGGCGGAGGTGGACCCCAACCTCACCATTACCAGCATCAGGACTATGCAACAACAAGTGGAACTCTCGTTCGACCAGGAGCGCGCGGTAGCCAGCCTCGCCGGCTTATTCGGGATTGTGGCGCTGTTGCTCGCAGCCGTGGGACTTTACGGCGTAACGGCCTACACCGTGAATCAGCGCACCAACGAAATCGGTATGCGCATGGCGCTGGGCGCTGACCGCCTGAAGGTCATCCGCCTCGTGCTGCGCGGCGCATTCAAGCGTGTCTTGGTCGGGTTGTTATTAGGATTGCCTCTGGCTGTGGGCGCGGGAAGATTGATCTCCGCTCAGCTTTACGGTGTTTCTTCCTGGGATCCGTTAGCGCTAGGCGTGGCCGCCGGCGCACTCGCCGTCTGCTCGTTTTTCGCGGCTATTATTCCCGCGAGCCGCGCAGCTTCAATATCCCCCATGCAAGCGCTGCGGATAGAGTAGCAGCACCGTTTAATATTTCAGAATAGTTCGCATCGCTGAAGCGAACAAAATAACTCCCGCTACCACCAATGCAGCACCAACCAGAATATTAACGCCGGAATTCGAATCCTTCAGGGATAACCACACAAAGAGCCCCAGGGTTATGGCTGCGACCGAAATAAATAATTCAAGAGCGTGCGCCCTCACAATCAGAACACGTGGCGGACTTAATGGCATGGTTGTGTACCTTACGTTCTTTGGCGGGCATTATGGTTATATAACGCGGATAGTACTATTACAACCATTGTTATTAGAACTACTTAACATCCCTTTCACCCACCGCTCACGCGGTAGTCGCACGCCGCCTGGCAACCGTCTGTGGTATCAGAATCATCTAGACCTGACCTGCCCGTCATGTCCACTCGGACATTCTTGTTGAACCGTAGTACAGGGTCCCGTTCGAGTGCGCGCGAAATATTCTCCATCTAAGAGCACTCAAAGATTGTTTACGCTTTGGAGTTCTTTGCCGCGCATGAACCGGAAGTACTATTTTTCCTTAGGTCTTCTCTGACAAAAATGGTACATGCACCGCGCACCACGCGTTATCTTGACAGTTGGTCTCGCCACTGTGTTTTTCGGCGGGCGATACGCTCTTGGACAGGGAGAACCTCGAAAGGCGGACGTGGGCTTCGTTTATTCGATGGTCGCCGAAAACAGTTTCGCTAGCCTTCCGCCAATTATTCCAGTCGCGGGGGCAGACGTCGAGGAGCTTACCGGAAAGGCCCGGGTGTGTTTGTCGATGTTGAACACATTCTTGAGACGAATCAAGAAACGACCCATTAACAGCGCTACAGTCTCGACTACTCTTCGGAACAGTGCCCAGATCTACGCGCGGAACAACTCTAAAGCAATTTAATTCACGCCCCAATTCCGGCGACATATCTTCGAACATCCGGTGCTAAGATGCGCCTGTCAAATGGGAGACTTCATGGCTGGACAAAAGAAGGGTGCTATCCCTCCGGAGAAAGTCGCACTGTACGAAAAGGCTGTTTCCACACTTCCTGGAGTCGAGCGCAAAGGCGCCGAAAATCCCTTCACGTCTCTTAACGGCAACATGTTTTCGCTGTTATCGGCCCAAACCCAAACCCTGGCCGTTAGACTGCCGAAGGAAGAGCGCGAAGCTTTCCTAAAAACATACAAGAGCACGCTGTTCGAAGTGTACGGTGCGGTGATGAAGGAATACGTTACGGTTCCCGATACCCTGCTGCGGAACACCAAAGAACTGCAGAAATACATGGCACTGAGCTATGCGTATGCCAAAACCTTGAAGCCCAAGGCCTCAAAGAAAAAGCGCTGACTTGCGGTCTACTATGCGGTGACTGTGCGCTGCAGGCGGCGCCCAAGTCTTTCGTGTTCTTCGCGCATTTCGCGCGGGAGCCGCGTGCCGAACTTATCGAAGAACTGCCTGGTATCATCCAGTTCTGCTTGCCAGTCGTCGGGATTTACTCGCAGCAATTCCTCTATAGCCTCTGGAGAAATCTTCAACCCATCCAACGTTAACCCGCCGGGCCCGGGCACGTAGCCAATCGGTGTCTCCTGCACGGAGCCACGGCCTTCCACGCGCTCCAAAATCCACTTCAACACCCGTACATTTTCACCGTAACCCGGCCACAGGAATTTCCCGTCCGCGCCGCGTCGAAACCAATTCACATGAAAAATTTTAGGCGGGTGCGGGATCTTCTTGCCCATCTCCAGCCAGTGCCCGAAATAATCCGCCATGTTGTAACCGCAAAAGGGTAGCATGGCCATCGGATCGCGCCGCGTAATGCCAACTTCTCCCGTGGCCGCCGCGGTAGTTTCGGACGCCATCGTAGCCCCGACAAACGTGCCGTGCTGCCAGTCAAACGATTCGTAAACAAGCGGCGCCAGGCGCGCCCGGCGGCCCCCAAAAATGAATGCCGAGATGGGCACGCCTTCCGGCGCTTCCCACTGCGAAGAAATGCTCGGTGACTGATTGGCCGGCACGGTGTAACGCGCGTTGGGATGCGCCGCGGGACCCTTCGAAGAATCCCACGCGTCGCCTTTCCAGTTGATCAACCCGGGCGGCGGAGCTTCTCCAATGCCTTCCCACCATGGCTCGTCCTTGGCAGTTACCGCGACATTCGTAAAGATGGTGTTGCGATGGATCGCTTCCATCACGTTGGGATTGGTGTGGAAGCCGGTCCCGGGGGCTACCCCAAAAAAGCCCGCCTCGGGATTGACGGCGTGCAAATACCCATCAGCCCCAATCCTCATCCAGGCAATATCGTCGCCCACAGTCCAGACCCGGTAGCCCTGGCTCTCCAGCGCAGACACCATCATGGCCAGGTTAGTCTTGCCGCAGGCGCTAGGAAACGCCGCCGCCATGTAGGTCACTTTGCCGCCGGGTGCTTCAAGCCCCAGGATAAGCATATGCTCGGCCATCCAGCCCTGCTCGCGAGCCATGAAGCTGGCGATGCGTAGCGCAAAGCACTTCTTACCCAGCAGGGCGTTGCCCCCGTAACCCGATCCCACGCTCCAGATCAATTTTTCCTGCGGAAAATGCACGATATATCGCCGCATCGGGTCCAGATCACCGAGGGAGTGCAGCCCTGGTACGAAGTCTGCCGAGGCTCCCAAGCGGTCCTGGGCCACTTTACCCATGCGCGACATGATGCGCATGTTGGCCACTACATACGGGCTATCGGTAACTTCCACGCCAATCTTGCTCAATGGCGAATTCACCGGCCCCAGTATGTATGGGATGACGTACATGGTCCGGCCCCGCATCGCGCCGCTAAGCAGGGCTCCAACCTTGTGCTTGGCTCCCACCGGATCCATCCAATTGTTGGTGGGACCCGCGTCGTCCTTTTCGGGTGTGCAGATAAAGGTCAGGTGCTCAGTGCGGGCTACGTCATTGGGGCTGCTGCGGCTCAGATAACAATTGGGATAGGTGCTTTCGTTCAGCGTAAGGGAGTCCCCGCCCCGCAGCATTTCTTCCAGGATTCCCTGATTTTCCGCTTCCGAGCCATCGCAGTACACGACCCGGTCCGGCCGGGTTAATTGTGCCGCCTCGTTCACCCAATTTTCCAGCGGAGTGCCCAAGTTGTGTCCCCTTGAACCGCGCACCCGGTCGTCTGGGCCGAGATACTTGAATCGAGTAGTTCAGTTCGTGATAACCAGCCCTGCCAACCCGGACAGTGCGGCTTGGAAGAAACCTGAAGCGGCAGAGCGGCGTGCTACGACAATCCAGTTTATGTTAGGAATTCATTCACGCGCAAGCGTACCTGAACGCCCCAGTTTTCAGCCAGTTATCCAGCAAGTCGAGCGCCGTGTGCAGCCAATAGTAACTATCGTAGCCATTTGACGATTTATCTCTTGGGAGAGGTGGGGGGATAGGCACTTGTGTTCGGGGCCAAGCGCCTATCCGTTGTGAGGTATTTGAAGCAAAATAATAAAACGAAGATAGCGGCAGGTTTCAAACTCTACAATAAGGTCTTTGCTGTAACCGACCCCGAGAAAACCGTTAATTCTCGAAGAATTCCTTCCGTCGCAAAAATCCTATTTACGCCTGCGCGGTATAGTGTTTGCGGATCGTTTCGAGGATGCGCGCGCGGCTCTCGGCCGGCGGCAAATTGCCATTTTGCTCCACCGCGGCGATTTCATCCGCAACCGCATCGTCTTTCACTGCCGCCCGCAGCCACACGGAATAATCGTGCTGCCTCAGGTGATACAACCAGGTTTCCTCATCCACTCCTTCCGCGATTTGTGCAAAAAGGTTCAGGTTGTGCGCACGAATATTCAGTTTTCCTTGCGGCCCGCGGAAGTAAAAGCTCTTGTCTTCGCCAAGCTCCCCCGCCGCGTATTTGCGCTTGTGCCGGCGCAACTCGATTTTGGCCGGCTCCAGAATGATCTTCTGCGGGTGATTTGATTCGGGAAGCTGCCACACCATCATTTCCCCGGAACGCGGCTCCGGACCAGACTCGCTGGGCGCGGCGCCCTGCTCCGGCAGCGCCCAAGCTTTACCCGAGCCCTCGTTGACTTCTTTAATTATCTCGTCAGGCTGTGGTCCTATCGCGATTACGCAATTGACGGAGTCCATCAGTGCTTTGGAAACGCTCTTGGGGTGCACCGTGATCAAAGCAAAGCTTCCCAGGCTTGAAGGAATACTCAGGCTCGCGGAATCCAGTTCGGATGGCAGCACATGGTGAGCCTCATCGATCACAATCCAGTGCGGGCGGCCCGTGTGCGCCCGCAACTCCTGAAGCCGGGGAAGCAGTCCCACAAAATAACTCGGGCGATCCGCCAAAGGTACACCAAGCATATTGACGCTGATCGAGCTGCCGGCATTTTTTAATACTTCCAGAATCTCCGACACTCCCGGAACCCGATCCGCCGCTCCCAAAGTAACGAACTGCGCTACATCGTCGTAGTCCCCCTCAGGATCGAAGACGCACACCTGATACTGTTTTTGAATCAAGCGCTCCACGATGGCGGTTACCACCGTGGACTTTCCGCCACCCGACGGCCCAGCCACCACGACTCTCGTGCCGTAAGGCCCCAGACAAAATTCCTCACCCTTTTCTTTGTGCCCCAGAAGAATATCGTGGCGCTTCAAACGCGGTTGCAAACTGCGCAAATCATCCGCCAACAACTGCTCGATGATTTCTTCGACGCCTCCACCATGAGTTCTTGCGGTCACCACATCGGCGCGCTCTTTTAAAACTGGCAGGGCATTGCCCACCGCCACGCTGCATTCGCAAATTCCCAGAAACGCGTGATCGTTTTCGGCATCTCCCAGGCCCACCGTGTTGTGGGTCGAAAGTCCCAGCTCATCAAGCGCCGCTTTTACCCCAACACCCTTATTCATCCCCGACGGAAGAATCATCACCGCGTCTTTATTGAAGATCACTTGCAGCTCGAGCCCCATGGAGCGAATCACTTCCAGCACTTCCTTTTCGTACGGATGCCAGGTGGCTACGATGCATTCGCCCACCGATAAAGGCTTCACTCCGCGGCGCCGCAGCTTCTCAACAAAAGCAGCTGGCGGCGCTTCGGCCAGCAAACGCTTTTCTCCGGTCGCGGGGTTATAAATCAGCGCGCCGTTTTCAACCACTGCGAGATCGAACATCGACGTTTCCGGAAAGACACGCAGCAAATCAGGAAGTTCCCGGCCCGTAGCCAGCACCAGTTTGCGTCCGGAAGCCTTGACCCGCTTGAGCGCTTGCAACGTGCTGCCAGTAACTTGGCCATCGTGGGCCAAAGTTCCGTCGTAATCGGAAATCAGACAAAAATAGCGCAAGGTGTGGAATTTCCTTTCAAGATACCGAGACGAGGAGTTTAGTAATTATCAGCGAGCTTTAGAAATACCCTGTCTATGTTATTTTGTTCCACCAGCAATAATATTTCGTGAATCTTTCGTGGGTTTTATCGCGCATTACTTCGAAGGTTAACCTTAATTAATCTAGGTAGTAACTAAAACTGTCTCTTTTTGAACAGATGCAGGCGCACAGTTAAAAGAAAATGGTATTGTGTATATGTCTCACAAAGACTTTACACCTCTATTTAACTAACCGCTTGGCCTTGTCCCAAGCTCATCCGGAGAGTACATGAATCAAGCAGCAACCGCAGTAGCTCGGCCCTGGGACCGTCCATTTTGGAAACCGGTTCGGCGCAAAGAAGGAGTTTTTGCTTTTCTATTGATTATTCACGTGCTGGCCATTCTGGGAATTATTTTGTTCCCCTTACCCAGCCTAAAAGTACTCGGATTGGCCGCGCTGTTTATAGCCTTTGGCGGCCTTGGAACCACCGTTTGTTACCACCGCATGCTTGCGCACAAAACTCTGAAGACCAATCGTTTTATCGAGCAGGTGCTGATTTTCTGGGCGGTCTTCAACGCTTCCGGTCACCCGGCCAGCTGGGTCGCTTATCACCGCCAGCATCATTCCACTACCGACAAGCCCGAGGATATTTCCAGTCCCAAGCAAGGTGGTTTCTGGTGGGCCCATTTGCGTTGGCTCTATCAAACTCCACCAGCCGATCGTAAGCGCTGGGCTCCCGAAGTGGACAAAGGCATTTATAAAATTTGGGGCTACCTCGAAACCCCCGTAATTATTTTGTCTATTTTTATTGGACCTATCCTCGGTTTTGGCTGGATGGGCTTTTTTTGGCTTGGCGCGATTCGCTTGGTGTACACACTGCACATGCAGTGCTTCGTAAACAGCCTGACGCATCTCGATGAAGTGGCCGAAGGCGATTCCAGCAAGAACGTTTGGTGGCTCGGCCCTTTTCAACTTACCGCCTGGGGCGAAAACTGGCATAAGAATCATCACACTCACGCCGGCTCGGCTCGCTTGGGTCTGCGCTGGTGGCAGCCGGACATCGGTTGGTATTTCATCTGGACGCTCGAAGCCATGGGCCTCGCGCATTCCGTGAAGCGCCCGCGCGCATCGTAATTTTTTCAGGCGGACTAACGCGAAGCGCCTGCGTACGTCCCGTTGTTTCAGCGTTTTTCAACGGACTATAATGTCCGTTCAAGTTGTCTTAACTAACCGCCATGTACGCGCAAAAATTTAACGTGAACGTCGTGATTCGCGGCGAGGCCAAGCCGTGCCCACTCGAATGGCTCGACCAATTCTGCATGCGCAACTTCACCAACGCCGCTGAGTTCGACGACACTCTGCCGGTAGCCGACGGCCGCGTTGAAACCAGCTTCCGCCTGACTCCCGAACGCTTCGCCGAAGGCCTCGCCGCGTGGCTCACGCAACGCGGCAAAGGCGAAGGCCAGCCCGTAATCGTCCAAGTCACCCCGCTAGAAAAAAATTAAACAATCCCGGAGGGCAATCACGGAGGGTGCTCCCCACCCTCGTTTTGTAGGGTGGGCCTCGGGTCTAATTCTGGGTCTAGGTTTTGATTCTTGGGTCTTGGGTTTTATTCTTAGGTTTCGCTTTTGATTTCCGGCCCTGCCTTCATTTCACTGACGCGAAATAACGTCTTTCCCAGCCGCATCAGTCCCGCCGGCCTCTGCGGCATCGCTCCCTAACAATGCGCGAATTCTCGGTAAAGCCTCCTTGGCCGCGGCTTCTCCAGCCGCCACCAGCTCCGGAGTCCGCGTGAAATCGTCCCACAAAAATGTTTTCATATCTGGTTCGATGATGATGTCCGCTTGTTGCCGCCACGCCAGGTCCGCATGGCGCTGAATAATATTGAACGAGCGGCTCAACACATCTGTAAACGTGCGCGGCGGCTCCAGACTCGAAGGCTCAAGATACACAGCGATCACAATGTCGACACCCAACAACGCAACACCTTCCACAGGCACAGGTGAAGTAAGAAAGCCATCAACTAAAGTGCGATCTTCACATTGTATCGGCACAAAAAGTCCAGGATAAGCGCAGGAGCCACGCAGCGGAGGCACCAGCGGCCCGCGCGTGTAGTAAATGGTGATTCCCGCGTTGAGGTCCGTGGCGGCAATGGCCAGCGGAGTTACCAGATCCTCGAAGTTTTTCGCGGGCGTAAGACGTGCCAGATATTTTTCCAAACGATGGTTGGTAGCCAGACCGAGCCATGACGGCGTCCACCTGCCAAAATCGGTGAAACTGGTGTGTTCGCCGATGCGCGCCATCTCTTCAAGCGGGGTGCCGGCACAAAACGCTGCGCCGATCAGCGCGCCCACACTGGTGCCGGCTACCGCGTCAATGTGAATGCCGGCGTCGCGCAGAACGCGCAACACTCCGATGTGCGCTATACCGCGAGCGAACCCTCCAGCCAGCGCCAAGCCCACTTTTGGTCGCCCTGGTACGTCGTGCACACTGGTGACTTCCGCGGACAAAACGCGCTCTTTTTCGTCCAGCCACTTGCGCAATACGCTCGAAATGACGGGTTCAGGCATGCCGTAACCAGTTTAGGCGCTAATGCCGTTTGTGTCAGTTCGATTGACCCGTGTATGTTGGTTTTGTAACCTGTCCGTTCGTATAAATCAGAAAAAAAGGCCAGCCATGAAACGTCGCATCGAAAAAGTCGTGGTGCTCGGCGCGGGCACGATGGGCGCCCGCATTGCAGCTCACTTCGCGAACGCCGGCATCCCGGTGCTCTTATTGGATATCGTGCCGCCCGGTCTAACCTCCGGCTCTGCTGCCGAGCGCAACAAAATTGTGCGCGCTGGCCTGGATGCTGCCAAAAAGTCCAAGCCCGCGGCATTTTTTACCGCTGCGCTGGCGGACAAAATCTCCATTGGAAATTTTGACGATGATTTACAGCGAATCAAGGACGCGGATTGGATTATCGAGGTCGTCGCCGAAAATCTCGAGATCAAAAAGAGCCTGCTCGCGCGCGTGGCCCAGTTTCGCAAGCCCGGATCACTTGTCACCACCAATACCTCTGGGCTTCCAGTGCATTTAATCGCCGAAGGCATGAGCGAAGAATTCCAGCAGCATTGGGCGGGAACGCACTTCTTTAATCCGCCGCGCTATTTGAAGCTGGTCGAAATAATTCCCGGCCCCAAAACATTGCCCGAAGTTCGTGAGACTCTCGCTGAATTTTGCGATCGCCGCCTGGGCAAAGGCGTAGTAGTCGCCAAAGACACCCCGAACTTCATCGCCAATCGCATCGGCACCTTTTCCATGCTCAACGCGTTGCGCTTGATGAATCAATTGGGAATGACTGTCGAGGAAGTGGATGCCTGCACCGGCCCAGCCATCGGTCAGCCCAAATCCGCGACATTTCGCACCGCCGACCTCGTTGGCCTGGATGTGCTGATGCACGTGGTAAAAAATATTTACGAAACCGCGACCGACGACGAATCGCGTGAAATGTATAAATTGCCCGCCTTCGTTGAAGACATGGCCAAACGCAAATGGTTAGGCGATAAAACGGGTCAGGGCTTTTACAAAAAGTTGCGCGGCGAAGGCGAAAAAGAAATTCTAACGCTCGACGTCAACACTATGGAGTACCGCCCGCGTCAGAAAGCCCGGTTTGCTTCCATCGAAGCGGGCAAAACCATAGAAGATACCGGCGATCGCTTGCGCGGGCTAATCGGCCCTATTTTGCAAGGTCAACCGGGTGACAAGGCCCAGCAATTTTTGTGGAGTTCGATCTCCGAGACTTGTCTATACGCCGCGCGACGCGTTCCGGAAATTTCCGACCGGGTGGAAGACGTGGATCGCGCCGTGCGTTGGGGATTTGTCTGGGAGCTGGGTCCGTTTCAAATAATGGATACGCTGGGGGTCGAAGCTTTCGCCGCGCAAATTAAAAAGGAAGGACGAGCGTTGCCTCCCGCAATAGAAAAATTGCTGGCCAGCGGCCGCAAGAGTTTTTATACCTCGGAAAAAGGCACTACTTCGGTATTCGACTTAAATGGAGCCGGCACCAGAAAAATCGAAGAGCCGCCCGGGGTGGTCTTTCTAAAATCGTTCAAAGATGCCGGAAAAGAAGTCGAGCGTAACTCTGGCGCCAGCTTGATCGATTTAGGCGATGGCGTGTTGTGCTGCGAATTTCATTCCAAGATGAACGCTATCGGGTCGGACCTGATTTCCATGATTCACAAAGGACTGAAACGCCTCGAAACCGATTTCGACGCGATGGTCATCGCCAATCAAGCGGCGAATTTCTCCGTGGGCGCTAATTTAATGCTGGTCCTGATGGGCGCGCAGGAACAGGAATGGGACGAGTTGCACCTCGCCGTCAAACAATTTCAGAACGCCAATCTCGCCATCAAATATGCGCCGAAGCCGGTGGTCACCGCTCCGCAGGGCATGGCCTTGGGGGGCGGCTGTGAAGTAAGCCTGCACGGCGCAAGAATTCAAGCCGCGGCCGAAGCCTATATGGGATTGGTGGAAACGGGGGTCGGCTTGATTCCCGGCGGAGGCGGCACCAAAGAGATGATGATTCGCGCCAACGAGCGCGCGGGAGGCGGAGAAGACCTGGATTTATTTCACGCCATGAAGCCAATGTTCGAAACTATCGCGATGGCTAAAGTTGGCACCAGCGCCGAAGAAAGCCGCGAGCTTGGTTTCTTGCGGCGCGAAGATGGCGTGTCCATGAATCGCGACCGGCTAGTGGGCGACGCCAAAGAGGCTGCACTGGGCTTGGCGCGCGGCGGCTATCGCGCCAAAGCCGCGAATTGGCAAGAAGGCGCGCAAACCACGCAGATCAAAGTCCTCGGTGAGCAATTTCTGACGGGCGCCAAGTTGGTGATCCACATGATGCAACGCGGCGGCTACATAACCGACTACGACGCTCATGTTGGACGAAAACTGGGAAACATCCTGGCCGGCGGCGCCTTGAGCTCACCGCAATTTGTAAGCGAACAATACGTGCTGGACCTGGAACGCGAAGCCTTCGTCTCGCTCTGCGGCGAGAAGAAAACCCAGGAACGCATAGCGCATACCTTGAAAACCGGCAAACCATTACGAAATTAGCCGAATATGATGGTAAGTTATAGCTGCTTTGCGGTGTTAACCGTTAGCGAAGAGTATGAAGTGTCCCTGCAAACAAATAGTTGTTCTGGCCGTCGTGCTTCTGACGGGTTCGTATGCGCGCACGCAAACCGTGAAGGTCGCAGCGGCCGCAGACTTGAAATTTGCCATGACGGAGTGGGCCTCCCAATTTGAAAAGCAAAGCGGCGCGAAACTGGATGTCACCTACGGCTCCAGCGGCAATTTCTTAACTCAAATTCAGAATGGCGCGCCCTTCGACCTTTTTTTTTCGGCGGACTCCGAGTATCCCAAAAAGCTGGAGGCCGCCGGCTTAACCGAACCCGGCACTTTGCGTGAATACGCCGTGGGCCGCATCGTAATCTGGACTCCCAGCGATAGTGAAATCAACACTTCGAAAGATGGCTGGAAATCATTGCTTGATCAGCGCGTAAAAAAAATAGCCATCGCTAATCCCGAACACGCCCCGTACGGGCGCGCTGCTTTGGCGGCATTAAAGAAAGCGGGCATCTACGAGCAGGTGAAAGGCAAGCTGGTTTACGGAGAAAATATTTCTCAAGCTGCTGAGTTCGTGCAATCCGGTAACGCGCAAGCGGGGATCGTAGCTCTCTCGCTGGCTCTGTCCCCCGCGATGAAAGATGGTAGCAGCTGGGAAGTGCCTGCAAAACTATACCCGCCTATTTTCCAATCCGTGGTAGTGATGAAAGCATCCAAAAATAAAGATGCTGCGCTCAAATTCCTGCAATTTGTAAAAAGCGAGGCGGGACAAGAAATACTGCTACGGTTTGGGTTCACGATCCCGATTCAGGCCAGCGATATACTTTCGTTGCGGCTCGATGATGCGCGAAGAACAATGGCAACCTTAAGTTACCAAAGATAAGTTTTCGACAAAGCTTATGGACTCATTGATTCTCTCCGTACGGCTTGCGGTGTGCGTCTCTGCGATTTTGTTGCTGATCGGCATGCCGCTCGCGTATTGGCTGGCATATTGGAATTGGCGCGGCAAATTCTTGCTGGAAGCCATCGTCGCGCTCCCACTAGTGTTGCCGCCAACCGTTCTTGGATTTTATGTTTTGATCGCGCTGGGTCCGCATGGCCCGATTGGAAAAATCTCCGAGGCGTTATTCCACCGCGGCCTCGCGTTCACCTTCGGCGGCCTGGTATTTGCTTCCGTTCTATACAGCTTCCCCTTCACGGTACAACCGTTGATTGCGTCGTTTGAAGCGATCGATCGCAGGCTTCTGGATGCATCCGCGCTTTTGGGTGCCAGCCGCGTCCGCACTTTTGCAAGAGTCATCCTCCCGTTGTCTTTGCCCGGAATTGTCACCGCAGTAGTTTTGAGTTTTGCGCACACACTAGGAGAATTCGGAGTAGTGCTGATGGTCGGCGGAAATTTGCCTGGTATTACCCGCACGGCCTCCATCGATATTTACGATCGCGTGCAGTCCATGGAGTACGCCGAAGCGAATCGCATGGCTTTAGTGCTGTTGATAATTTCTTTCGTGGTGCTCTCCACCGTGTACGGCGTCAACCGGCGAATTGGCCGGCGCATGTGGGCCTCGTGGGCAGCGAGATAACTCCGCCAATGCTCAAGGCCCGGCTGCGAAAAGCGCGCTCCGGTAATACGCAACCGTCATTCGCGCTGGATGTAGCGCTAGAAATTCCTCCCGGCATCACCATCGTGTTCGGTCCCTCGGGAGCCGGAAAATCCACGCTGCTTGATTGCATTGCCGGACTGCTAAAGCCGGATAATGGCCGAATTGAAATAGCCGGTGAGGTGCTGCTCGATGTCGAGCAGCGGATCGACGTGCCTCCGGCAAAAAGAAAAATCGCCTACGTTTTTCAATCCCTGGCGTTATTTCCGCACATGACCGTGGAGCAAAACGCCGCCTATGGACTCGCGGAGTTGCCAGCCCCGCAACGAGCCTCACGAGTAAAAGCGATGCTGGAAGCTTTCCACGTCGACCAGCTCACCAAGCGAAAGGGCCATGAGCTCTCTGGCGGAGAACAACAGAGAGTCGCGCTGGCTCGTTCGCTGGCAACGTCACCACGTCTGCTGCTGCTCGACGAGCCTCTGACCGCGCTCGATGAAGGACTAAAAAAATCCATCATCGAAGATTTGCGCAAGTGGAATGCTGCGCAAAACATTCCGATCTTGTACGTCACCCACAGCCGTGCCGAGGTAGACGCGCTAGGCGAACGCGTTATCGCTCTCGATCAAGGAAAAATTGTTAGCACTGGAACACCTCATGAAGTTCTGGACGCACCACGACGCTCCTCAATTGCGCAAGCCTCAGGATTTGAAAATCTGTTCAGCGGAGTAGTTACCGAGCTGCGAGAAGCGGATGGTGTAATGCGCGTGCAGTTGGTGCACGGCGCATGTGAAATCGAAACGCCTCTGGGTCACGCCGCTGTAGCTACCGCCGTTCGCTTGGCGATTCGTGCTGGCGATATTTTGTTGGCCACCGAACGCCCTTACGGCCTAAGCGCCCGCAACGTGATCGCCGGGAAAATTATCTCCCTCGAACAACGCGGAACGATGTTCGTCGCCCAAGTAGCCGCCGACAGCGATGGCGCCGTAATTTTCACCGTGCACCTGACCCTCGGAGCGAAACGCTCCTTAGAACTGGATGTGAATCGGCCCGTCTGGCTAGTCATAAAAACACACTCGTGCCACGTCCTTGAAGACTAAAACCACTTCACAATAAAAATTGCGTTGAGTGCGACCTACCCTTAATGCTGAGCCTTCGAGGAACCGGAACCAGATGCGCCTGGAGCGGAGAATCTAACTTCGTCGGCTTCCAGGTCGGCGCCCTTCGGAGTGGCATGGATCACCACATTCTCACCCACGGCCAGATCCGTCAGCGCGGCCGGCTTGTCCGCGGTATCTACACGCGCAATGTATGTTGTGGAGGGGACCAGTTTCACTTGAACCAATTTTCCATCCCGGGTTTTCACCGTCACGGAGGCGGAATTTATTTTTTCTATCGTTCCGATAACGTGCTTTTTGTCGCCGTGAGCAGAAAGCGTAACGGCAACGAGAAAAAAAGCCAGTAAAGTTGTGAAGAATCGACGCGTCATAAAACCCCCAAGACTTACAGATTCAAGAGTACCTTTTCAAGAATACCTTAAGGATGAGAGTTTGATGTTCCAGATTTCTGCGGCGTTGTACCATTCAGAAATTCATCTTCCTCTTTTTCTTCTTCGCGATCCTCCGGGCTTTTTGGGTTATAGCGGGACATTTGGAGGCGCTCTTCAGCGGTAAGCTTCGGCAGATGCCTTATAAAAAGGACCAACTTCCAGGAATCGTTGTCCATACCGTGACTCGCGAATGACGGCATGCCAGTGAAGCGCACCCCGTTCTCAATAATCCAGAAAAGTTCCCCATCCGAGCGCTTCTGCGTCTCGGCTTGGCGCAGATCGGGCGGCTTGGGGTATAAGCCCCGCCCAAAAAGCGCGTCACCGCTGCCATCGTTGGCGTGACAGATCGCGCAGTGATCCGCGAAATGCAGCCGCGCATCCTTGAGATTCTCTTCAGAAGCAGGCAACGGATTGTGCATGCCGCGCGCGTCCGACGGAATGGAAAGATGCCACGCATTACGCGCCAGCATTTCTTCCATGGCGCTGGGCCGCGCGCGAGCGCTCAGGCCGTTGTGTAGAAGTGAGGCGGCCACGGCGACAATGAGGCCAACGAACGC
Organism: Acidobacteriaceae bacterium; assembly: GCA_030838075.1. GTDB lineage: Bacteria > Acidobacteriota > Terriglobia > Acidiferrales > UBA7541 > Acidiferrum. The sequence continues at coordinate 10,077 of JAUTXJ010000377.1, read as the reverse complement.
GACAATAATCAATAGTAGTGTGGACCCGCGCCTCATGTCTTCTCTTCGGATAGTAAATGACGCACGCACCCATTGCCAGCAGTTCGCACGCACCTACCCCCTCTAAGCCGTGAGCAGCTTGCGAGGTTGACAGCGCGGCGAGCGGCACACGTACACTATTCAGGCTGGCACGCTGATCTTAGACCACCCGCAATGCGCACCTTTTCCTCCCAAGCCCCGCGGACATTAGTTGTCGCAGTCGCCCTGCTATGCAGCTATCCCTTGCAATTGGCCGCGCAAAAGCCTGGAGACAAACCCAAGCGCATTCCGAAAACAATCTGGAATTTTGATGGCGGCGTTTTCCTCGAAACGGACGGCAGCCTCAGCGAAAACACTTGTTTCCGGCTGGCCGGGCACATGGTGAACAAAGGTTTTTTCGATAATTTAAAACGCATCGACGATAACCAAGGCACCAGATATCTTCGCGGCAAGGAAATCGTCACCGAATTTCCCGACCATATAAATTTGCTGTTCGTCATCCATGACCAGCCCTGTGCTTCGCGGCTCCCCGATCCCAAGGGCCGCCAATACCTGACTCGCGAAATGATGAGTAAGTTGCACCTGTCGCTATTCTGGAAGCGAGGCGTTGATTTGCGCCCGGTAGAAAATTTTAAAATGAAATTTTTCTCGGTCGAGCTGATTCCTCCCTACGCCACGGAACTTGCGAAAGAATTACCCAAGCGATTCCAATGGGCCTATGAATTGGAGATTCCCAGTGCCGGAGTTCCTTTATCTGACAGCTTGGTATTGATTGTTCGTCGCGACGACGGCCAGGTCGTCGCACGCGTTGCGGCCCGCCTCTAATTGCCGTACGCCAATGTGAAGATACGGCCCAGGAACGTCCGACCATAAACATTCAGCTATAACAGTGGGGCGCCGGTTAGTTCCTGAATTTCTTTCTTGGTCCAACCCGGAGCTGTTTCGCGCAAAAGCAGCCCTTCGGCTCGTACGTCGATTACCGCCAAATCCGTCACGATTGTATCCACGCACGCCAGTGCGGTGAGCGGATAGGTGCAGGTCTTCACAATTTTTGGCGCGCCGTCTTTTGTGGTGTGCTCCATGCACACAATCAATACTTTTGCGCCTGCCGCGATATCCATGGCTCCGCCGATGCCGCCAGACCCGCGCGCGCCGGGAACTTTCCAATTCGCAAGGTCACCTTTTTCTGAAACTTGAAATCCACCTAGAACCGCGACATCTAGGTGGCCACCGCGGCTCATCAAGTGCGCATCCGCCTGATGGAAAAAAGACGCACCGGGCGCCAGCGTCACGGGAACTTTCATGGCGTCCACCAGATCGTAATCCTCTTCTCCTGCCCGTGCGCGGCGGCCCATTCCCAGAATCCCATTTTCGCTGTGAAAGAAAACGGTGAGGCCAGCCGGCAAATAATCCGCGATCAAATTGGGGATTCCCCAACCCAGATTCACGTAGGAACCGTCTGGCAATTCTTTGGCGGCGCGCGCGGCGATTTCTTCTCGACTCAGTCGCGGTTTATCCGGCATAGCGAATTCCTTTAGCTTGTACGATGCGATGAACAAATATCGCGGGAGTCACGACATGTTCGGGATCGATGGACCCGACCGGCACAATTTCTTCCACTTCCACTATGGTGGTTCTCGCAGCCATCGCCATGATGGGATTGAAATTTCTAGCCGCCAACCGATAGGTGAGATTTCCAAGCTCATCGGCTCTTTGCGCTTTGATGAAAGCGTAGTCGGCACGGATAGGCGACTCCAGAATGCAGTGCTGGTTATCAATGACGCGTTCTTCTTTCCCTGCGGCCACTTCCGTTCCGACACCCACGGTAGTGTAAAAGCCCAAAATCCCGGCGGCCGCGGCGCGCATTCGTTCGCACAAAATACCCTGCGGCACTAATTCGAGCGTCACTTCTTTAGCGGCGAATCGCTCCTGAAAATAATTTGCGTGCGGGCCGGGAAAAGAAGCGATGACGTGGCTGATCAGACCGTTCTTGAACATTAGTCCCAGCTCGCCGTCGCGCGTGCCACAATTATTGCTGATCGCGGTGATGTTTCTAGTTCCTGTGCGGGCCAGTGCATGAATAAGGTTGTTGGGGAAGCCCGCGCCGCCAAATCCGCCAAACATAATGCGCGCGCCGTCGGGAACGTCCGCCACGGCGGCATCGACGCTGGGGAAAAGTTTCTGCCTCATGAAAACATCGGCATCTTGAATTTCAAGGCAAGTCCCGGATAACCGGTTACGGATGGGTCATGTCTTCGGCGCGCACGAGCTGGTCGAATTCCTCACCGGTGATGAAACCAAGTTTAATCGCGGCTTCGCGAAGACTGCTGTGTTCGTGATGCGCCGTGTGCGCAACTTTCGCCGCGTTATCGTACCCGATTTTCGGCGTAAGTGCGGTGACCAGCATCAGGGAAGTCTTGACGTAGTGATCGATCTTTTCGCGATTGACCTCGATGCCGTGGGCGCAATGTACGACGAAACTGTTGCAAGCGTCGGCAAGCAACTCCACGGAATGCAAATAATTAAAAATCATCACCGGCTTAAAAACGTTCAGCTCAAAGTTCCCTTGCGAGCCCGCAAAACCGATGGCTGCATCATTGCCCATTACTTGCGTGGCCACCATGGTGAGCGCTTCGCACTGCGTGGGATTTACCTTGCCTGGCATGATGGAAGAGCCCGGCTCATTTTCTGGTAAGGTCAGTTCTCCGAGACCGCAGCGCGGACCGGAGGCCAGCCAGCGAATATCGTTGGCGATTTTCATGAGCGAAGCGGCGAGAGTCTTAAGCGCGCCGCTGGCAAACACGATTTCGTCGTGCGCGGAGAGCGCGGCAAATTTGTTGGGATGCGAGCGGAAGGGAAGTCCGGTCAGCTCGGAAATTTTGCGCGCGGCGCGCTCGGCGAATTCCGGATGGGCGTTGAGCCCGGTGCCCACAGCGGTCCCACCGATGGCCAGATCGTACAGTCCTTCGAGCGCTTGGTTAATCCGTTTGATGTCGCGGTCCAGAAGACCGACCCACCCTGAAAATTCCTGCCCCACCGTGAGTGGCGTCGCGTCCTGAAGATGGGTCCGTCCGATTTTCACAATGCCCATGAATTCCCGGGCCTTGGTGTCGAGCGCGTCGCGCAAATTTTTCACGGCAGGCACAAGTTTGCGTACGGTTTCCGTCGCAGCGGCGATATGCATGGCAGTGGGAAAAGTGTCATTGGAAGACTGCGACATGTTGACGTCATCGTTGGGATGAATGGGTTTTTTGCTGCCCATGACGCCGCCGGAAAGCTCGATGGCCCGATTAGAAATAACTTCGTTGACGTTCATGTTCGTTTGCGTGCCGCTGCCGGTTTGCCAGATGCGCAGAGGGAAGTGATCGCGTAGTTTTCCGGCGATTACCTCATCGGCAGCCTGGACGATCAGCTTGGTTTTTTCTGCCGGAAGCTTGCCCAAGTCCTGATTGACGAGCGCAGCGGCTTTTTTCAGCACGCCGAAAGCGCTGATGAGCTCCAGGGGCATGGTGTCTTTGCCGATGGCAAAGTGAATCAACGAGCGTGCCGTCTGCGCGCCGTAGTAACGGTCCGCGGGAACTTCGATTTTGCCCATGCTGTCGGATTCGATGCGGGTCTTTTGGGACTGTGAGGTGTGAGGATGCGCAGCGTGAACGGCGTCGGCCATCTCGGCTCCTGAAGCTCGCGAAAACCGCTTCTTTAAGTTTAGCAGAAGCATCGGATGGCGAGGAAAGCGCGAGCGGCCCTATGTCTGCCACGCAGAGCTTTTTTGAGTAGCGGAGTACAAAAAGGCCATTAATTATTAATTATCGAATCTTATACCTTCAACCACATAGTGAATCATCTGCATTCCTAAAAATTTATTCAGGTGAGCTTCACGGCAAGTTCATGGCTATGTCACAAAGTGTTCATGTTGCCGCGTTACCGTGCGCCATCGGCATGAACCGGGTGTATCCGTCGCGTTGAAGAAAAAATTGGAACACCGGCACAGCCGACCTGGGCTTCTGTAAAAACACATCCAGGAACTCAAAAATGACCACTCTGGCCACAGGCACAAGTGTGAGGAGAGCCATGCGCAGGATTCTATATTTGATTTTAGTGGCTACGATTTTAGGTTGCGGAGCGTGGGTGGCTCCGGCCGCCGCCGCGCAAACCGGCAAGGGCATAATCACCGGAACCGCGAAGGATTCAGCAGATGCGCCGTTACCAAACACGTTGATAGAACTGAGGCCTCTGGGAAGGCGAGTGGTTACGGATGACCTGGGCCAATTCCGAATAACAGAAGTTCCCGCGGGCGAGTATACGTTGACAGGCTCTTACGTGGGATTGAATCCATTCAGCGCCACCGTGAAGGTAGACGCCGGACAAACCGTAAACATCGATCCTGTTTTGCAAGTCGCTTCGCAGGCGGATCAGGTGGTGGTCACCGCGGAGCGACTGCAGGGTGAAGCCGAAGCGATCAATATTGAGCGAACCTCCGATGAAATCGTGCAGGTGTTGCCCTCGCGAGTTATCAACAGCTTGCCCAATACCAACGTAGCGGACGCGGTCGGCCGACTGCCAAGCGTGACGCTGGAGCGCGATGAGGGCGAAGGAAAATACGTCCAGATTCGCGGGACCGAACCGCGCCTCGGCAACGTAACCATTAACGGCGTAAATGTGCCTTCACCTGAAGGCACCGTGCGCCAAATCAAACTGGACGCAGTTCCGGCAAATTTGGTGGAACGAATTGAATTATACAAGACCCTTGCCGCCAATCAGGACGCTGATGGCATCGGTGGAACGGTTAATCTGGTTACAAGAACCGCCGGCGAAAAGGCGACTTACAATTTCGGGGGCGAGGGCGGTTACACACCCATTCAAGGCGGACGCACACTCGGCGGTTTCGATGGAACCGTCGGCAAGCGCTTCGGGGTAAGCAAGAAGTTTGGAGTTTTGCTGGGTGGTACCTGGGACAGAAATAACCGTGGCATTGACGACCTGGAACCGTCGCAAGCAGTGGGTGCCAGTCCCGGTGGTCAGAATATTGCCTTCGTTCCCACCGAAGATATGCGGTCGTACAGTTACTATCGCACGCGTTACGGTTTTGCTTCCGGCGTCGACTACACCTTTAAGCCAGGTTCGTCAGCCTATATAAAAGGCTTTTACTCTGATTTTCACGACTACGGCGACACCTGGGTGTATACCCCGAACGCCGGTAATATGATTAAGGCGGTCAACGGTTCCCAAATCACTTTTGATAATGCGCTGGACTGCCAAACGATCAATCAGGCCGCCGACATTGCCGATCCAGGCGCCAATCCTTGTTCCCCGGGCTCCTATGCTTACCGTCATTACATCCGCCGCCCGGATCAACAGGTCTACAGCTTCATGACGGGAGCGAGGCACGATCTTTCATCTACCCTGATCGTTTACGAGTTTGCGGTCTCACGGTCCCACAACATTGGTGGTCAGGATTTTGAAACGACGAACTTTGCCGCACCTACAGCCGCCTACGATTCCACCGGACTTTTATCGCCGGGATCAAATGGAGCTGACCTCGCCCTGAGCCAGAGCAATCCGCGTCGCCCGAAATTTATTCCTTTGGACGGCAGCAGTCCTTACGACTCCACCCAATACCAATTGACGGATACTCGATTCACACATTACATCGCCCAACAGCTCAACATTCAGGGCGCGGCGTCGCTGGCGCGTCGGTACAACTGGCACTCACACTTCGGCATTTTCGAAATAGGTTTAAAGATTCGAAACTCGCACACTAAGCAAGATGAGAACGACAGTTTTCTTAATAATTCCTCTGCGAATATCCCTTTATCGTCGGTTTTGGGTACGTACACAAACCCGAGTTACTACGACAAGACCTTCACGTACGCAGGTTTACCTTACGGCCCAGCATCGGATTACAACAAGATTGTCCAGTCCGTTATGGCCAACCTCGCACAGTTCCAATTAGATCAGGTAAGAAGCGTCACTCGGTCTGCCAGCGCCTTCTTTAATGCGAATGAACGGGTGTACGCAGGGTACCTGCAAAATGCCATTTCGTTCGGGAAGCTTCGGGTGCAGGCCGGCGTGCGCTTCGAGGGAACGGACACAACTTTCACAACTGACCAATTGACCGCCAACGTGGATGGGGCGGGCAACCCCTTGCCGCCGACGATCACTCCGTTGAACCAGGGTAGTGGTTATGTCAGCGTATTGCCGAGCGTGCAGGTGCAATATGCGCTTGAGAAGAATACCAACCTGCGCGCCAACTTCAGCCAAGGGATATCGCGGCCAAATATCGGCGACCTGGTTCCCACCACAATTGTTGACCCGAACGCCAGCCCGAAGCAGGTTCAGACCGGCAACCCAAACCTGAAGCCCACCAAGGCTAACAATTACGATTTGCTCGTCGAGCATTTCTTCCAGCCGCTGGGAATTCTGCAGGCGGGATTTTTCTATAAACAGCTCTCCAATCCCATTTATCCGACCGCGGTGACGCTAACCTCTGGTCCTGAGGCGGGATTCTTGTTGACACAATCCATCAACGGCCCCAACGCACATATAGCCGGGTTCGAAGCTGCTTGGGAACAGCGGCTCTCTCTTCTTCCTGGCCTTCTGAGTGGATTCGGCGTGGCGGCGAACTACAGCTACACCACTTCGCAGGTCACCTTCCCGGAAGGCTTCTCGAATGGACGTACTGATCATCCAACTTTGCAACGCCAGGCCCCTAACACCTGGAACATCGGTTTGACTTATGACAAGTACCGCTTCTCTGGCCGGTTTGCGATTTCCCACAACGACGCCAACCTCTTTCAGTACACATACCAAGCGAACAGTACGCCTAACGACCCGATTTTGGGCGTCAAGGGCCCAGGGGGGGACACATATCTTTATGCTCATACGCAGTTCGACGTGCAAGGCAGTTATCGCCTCTACAAAGGCCTCAGCATCTTTGCCTATAGACTTAACCTGAGCAACGAAGTTTTTGGGTTCTACCTGGGCAGCAAGATATACCCGATTCAGCGCGAGTACTACCATCCGACTGTCGCGGTTGGTATGCGCTGGTCATCCAGCTCCGAACAGTAATTTTGTTTAACACCAAAATTCCCCACCCTTGAAATCGCAGCGGTGGGGAATTTTGCGTTTAGGCGTTAAAGACGTTTTTAAGCTGCCCAAGAATTTCAGTACCTTTTTCCTCCCGGTTCCGCCACATTCTCCATTTCAGTTTAATCCTTGCAGGCCTCCGATGTATGGCAAGATGAGTTGTGCGTAACTGCGAAGGAGAAGAACATGAGTGACAATGGCGGCGCCAGCGCGCGAGCAGGTGCGCAAATTCCGGCTGATGATCTAAGGCGGGCTCTTACCGTCGCGCAACCTGACAGTCAAAATGCTCCTCACGTCGGTGTTGTCGGCGACACCTACACAATTTTGCTCACCGGCGATGACACCAATGGCCGCTTTTGTTTGATTGATATGCATGTGCCTCCGGGCGGAGGGCCGCCGCCGCACCGGCATGACTTCGAAGAAACGTTTGTAATCCTGGAAGGCGAGCTGGAGTTGAGTTTTCGTGGCAGCAAGTCGGTAGCGCGTGCCGACGATACCGTGAATATTCCCTCGAATGCCCCGCACCAATTCCACAACAGTTCTCAGAAGGCTGTGCGCATGTTGTGCCTCTGTTCACCCGCGGGACAAGAGAAGTTTTTCCTGGAAGTCGGCGTCCCCGTGGCGACGCGCACCACCCCTCCGCCGAAACTGGATAAGGATGCGCAAGAAAAGCTCGTAACTTAAGATGAAGCAACTTGCCCCCAAGTACCGAACGGAACTGCTTAAGGGCACGTAAGTGCAGATGTCGCTGTGCGCCCCCAAAACTCGCAGGGTGCCCACCCTCGAATTCCAGGGTTTGTTTTTTGACTCTGTTTGCGCCGACCCTGTTCCCACATTACTAATGGTGATGGTGCGCGGCAGGTCGGCGTATCGCTCATGTATAATCTGGTAGGGGCATTGGTTCATTTCGTGGGACCACAGAATAAAACTACAGGGGCCAACTCGGCCGTAAGCGCTAAGACCGCTGTACGAGTGCGGCGCGCCGCGCGGTTTGCCCGAACGCGCATGCGCGAACTGCGCATGATCGTAAAGGCCCTGGCATCCACCAAGCACCCCATCCTGGTGCACATCATTCCCATGCGCCGCTGCAACCTGGCCTGCACCTATTGCAATGAATTCGACGATGTCTCGACGGCCGTGCCTCTGGACGAGATGAAGCGCCGCCTTGATCTACTGGCCGACATGGGCACCTCGATTATCACCATCAGCGGTGGCGAACCGTTGCTGCACCCTGAGATCGACGAGGTCATTCGGCACATCCGGCGTCGCGGAATTATCGCGGGCATGATCACCAACGGATTTTTCCTGAATCAGGAGCGCATCAAGCGCCTGAACCGCGCCGGCCTCGAACATCTGCAGATCAGCATTGATAACGTCACGCCAGATGAAGTCTCAAAAAAGAGCCTAAAAACGCTGGACGGCCGCCTCGAGATGCTCGCGCAGCACGCCGTTTTCCAGGTGAACATCAACTCGGTCTTGGGCAGCGGCGTAAAAAATCCGGAAGACGCCCTGCAGATCGCCCATCGCGCGGTCGAACTGGGATTCACCAGCACCGTGGGAATTATTCACGACAACAACGGGCAATTGAAGCCGCTAGGCGAGCGCGAGCAAAGCATTTTCGAGGAAATTATGGAGTTGGGTAAGCGCTCGTTTTCGCGCTTCAACGAGTTTCAACACAACGTGGCGCGCGGGCGTGAACACAATTGGCGATGCCGCTCAGGGTCGCGGTATTTATACATTTGCGAGCGGGGATTGGTGCACTGGTGCTCGCAACAGCGCGGCTATCCTGGAATTCCGCTGTCGCAATATTCGCCGGAAATGCGCCACCGCGAATATTCCACAGAGAAATTCTGCGCCCCGCGATGTACTGTTTCCTGCGTCCAGCAAGTGGGCATTCTGGACAACTGGCGCGATCCGCAAAATTTAAAACCGATGCCTATGGATCCTGCCCCACAGGCACCGGAATTAGTCCAGATCGGTCCAGCCGGCGACATTCAATAGAGCAAAATCAACCTCATCGAAGTTACAGGTATTAATTACGACAACGATATTGGGCTAAGTGCTTTTACTGGCGGCGGCTCAAACTATTATTTACTTATGCCAACAAACATTTATCAATGGGTTCAGCTGGCCGCGTGCCTCGTCATCGTCTATATAGTTTTCCGCCCGCTAGTCAACTTTCTGGATAAAATCTTCGAAAGTTAGCTCTAGTTAGTCTAAACAGTGGACCTCACCGAAAGCACTTGTCCGGCAACGCGAGTACCAGGAGTAAGCCCAACGCTCGTGAGTCCACAAAGAAGCCGCCTCACTCGTAACGCAACGTCTGCATGGGATCCACGCGCGTCGCGCGTCGCGCCGGGACATAACACGCTGCCAACGCTACCACAGCCAGCACCGCTGTTACGCTGGCGAACGTGGCCGCATCAGTCGGCGCAATGGCGAACAACAAGCTGGACATCAATCGGGTTAACAGCAACGCTGTTATCAGACCTGCCGCCAGACCGATCAACACCATCAGGGCGCCCTGCTTCATCACTAATCCCAGCACATCCCCGCTCTGCGCCCCCAACACCATGCGCAACCCAAACTCCTTGGTGCGCCGAGCCACCGAATACGACACCACGCCATAAATCCCCACCGTAGCAATCGCCAGCGCCGTAACCGAAAACAAGCTCAACAGCAGAGTCAAAAATCGCGGCCGCGCCTGCGCCCGCTCCATTACGTCATCCATCATCCGCACGTCCGACAACGGAAGCAACGCATCCATCACATTTAATCGCTCCCGCACCGCCCCCACCAGGTTTCGCGGATCCCCCGACTGCCCTCGCATCACCACATACATATCCGTCAACCCAAAATTCTCCGCCTGCCCGTACGGCAAATACAGTTCCGTACCCGCGGGTCGATCCAACCCAGCGTTCTTGACGTCGTCCACCACGCCCACCACGGTGCTCCAGGGATCCTTCGATCCGC
>JAUTXJ010000356.1 GCA_030838075.1 Acidobacteriaceae bacterium | reverse complement strand
AGACTAATGTCTTCGGGCCGCAGGTTCTTCCAACGGAAAAGCTAACCGCCTGATGTCAAAAGAAACATCCACCGTACCGCATCGTAGGAACCGTTATAAATTCCGGATCACAATCTTGGGTCGCGAGTCATTACTTTGTCCTAAATGAATTGCCTGAACATCGGTAGGCGCCGAGCCAGCTTCACACGTCCGTGCAGCACGTGTGCTGAAAACTGCTCCACTGCTGACGCAGCAATGATATCGAAGGCCGCGTTCAGTCGTTCATCAGATGCTATGGCAGCATCAAACCGCTCCTCGGTCAAGTCGATAGGGTCCACAGTCTCTATCGATTCAAGCCAGCAAGTGATTACTTGACGCGCTTCATCTAGCGACATCGCTTGAGGTCTCAGGCGCAATGGCTCGCTTTGACCAATGCTGCTCATACGGGCTCCCGGCTTCAGGCGACCCATACTTCCGGCGGACAGCGCGATAAGACATCAGGCATTGACCTGATTAATCCGGTAAAGTTTACGTAGCTCGTTCTGCGGGATGTGCCAGCAGTTTTCCAACACGACGGCCGACTCCTTAAAGAAGCTCCGGCCCACCGCTGGCTTTGAGCAGCCACTGGTGCAAAATCGCCCCACTTTTTATGGATACTTCCTCAAACGCAAGTCCCATGGCCGAATTTGGAAGCTCATAGACAACCTTAGCGGTTGCGGCGAAACACTCCGATTCGGCGAAGATTTTAATCGATACCTCGCGACCGATGGGGAGAGTGTCCGGCGTCTCTACGTAGCAGCCATGAAGACTAAGTGTGGCGACCTGACAACTAAGTCGGCCGCCAGCTTCTCTGTAACCGATTTCCGCGACGGCAATGAAAGGAATTCGCGGGCTGCGACGCATTTTCTGACTCATTGAAGCTCCTGAGGGGATTAACTTACTCAGTTTTAATTATCTATTGATGGTTTTTGATTCTGCTGGTTTAACGATTCCTGCAACCAGTCCTTCAGCATTGACCGGAAGAGTGGCTTTACTTCTCGAAAAGCGACCGCCATACCCATCATCGGTCGGGAGTACAGCACTGTAGCCGTTGCTTCAAATATCTGATCCTTGCTCGTTATTTTGACGGTTACCCGCGTTCCCGCAGTCCGGTGCTTCGTGGTTTCTAGATAACAGCCGTGACGGCTAAGCTCCGTCACGCGGGTCACCTCAACAGAGTCGTCCGAAGCCACTTCGGCAGAAGCCGAAAATGGAAATCTTGGCGTGCGGTCTGCCATTTGCCTCTCGACGAGAGGGCAGATTGTAGATCGTAGTCTGGGCGAAACTATCCAGCGAGCTACGTAAACGACTCCCAAAATTCGTGTACCTTGTCAAACTGGCCGTTGGACGATCAGTCTGCAAACAGACAAAACATGACGTGTCATTCCCCCACAATTACTGCGAAGCCGGTATTGGTTTACGAGAGTTCCTACAGCACCATGAGCACAGAGAAGTAGCGTTCAATAAAACTTGGAGTATTCAATGGCTAATAAAAATAAATCTGTGTTCGGAATCTATTCCAGCCGCAGTGCTGTTCAAAGTGCTCTTTCGGCATTGAAGGGTGCCGGCTTTCAGAACTCGGACGTGTCTGTGCTGTTGCCGGAAAATCTAGGTTCAAAAGAAATAGCGACCGAGAAGAACACCAAGGCCCCGGAAGGTGCGACAACAGGCGCTGGCTCCGGCGCGTTGATCGGTGGCACCCTTGGCTGGTTAGTGGGCATCGGTGCTCTCGCAATCCCCGGCCTTGGACCTTTCGTCGCCGCCGGTCCAATAATGGCAGCGCTCGCAGGGGCGGGAGTCGGAGGCGCGGTCGGAGGAGTTACCGGCGCACTGGTCGGTATGGGCGTCCCGGAATATGAAGCCAAGCGCTACGAAGGACGACTCCAAAAGGGTGGAATCTTAATGTCTGTTCACTGCGACACCTCTGAGGAAATCAAACGCGGCAAGGAGATTCTAGAACGCACAGGCGCAGAAGATATCTCAACTGCCGGAGAGGTATCGGCTGATGTTAAGGACACGCCATCCAAGCGAGTCGGGACGAACTAGCATTCCAAGAAGCGCGCAAGTCACCACGGATGCAAGTCGAAAATACAATTGATTCATCGCAGGGGAGAAATAACATGGACGATCTGGAAAAGTCTCAAGAATCAATGGGAGCCGCAGCCGCTGGCGTGAAGAAACAGGTTTCAGAGACGGCAGCCGACGCTAAGGAAAAGCTGACCGAGTTGGGGCGAGACGCTGCTGGCCAGCTTTCCGAAGTGGCTGAAACTGCTACCGACAAAGTTAAAGCGGCAGCGGACTACCTTCGGGAAACAGAATTGACGGCTATGGCAGAGGACGTAAAGGAAATCGTGAAACGCTACCCGGGATGGTCGTTAGCAGCCGCCGCAGTTGCGGGATTTCTTCTCGCTCATTTGCGTAGCAGGGATTAGCAACATTCAAAGATATGGGTGGGGAAGAACACCTTTCTCGCCCCCATGTGTGTTTTCATCCTAATGAGAGCCACTTCGCGCACTTCATTTCCAGTCTGAATATGAGTTTCGACGCACGCCCACACTGATCGCGAGCTTTTCCGAATGATCGTAGAAGTATCATGGTTAGGAACTGACGGCGTTACCGTAAGCTTCACGGCTCACCTCCAACTGATTAGCCGCAATGTTGGTGTTTTGCGTCTAACGGAAAAAATCCCTTCCGGGCAGCAGATTACCTTGCGTCGTCGGATATATGATGACGCATGGAAATCGACGCGAGGACGCGTCAGGGTTGAAATCGACAGTGACCCGGAAGGCTTTCTATATGCTTTCCGTTTCCTTGAGCCGAGTTCCGATTTCTGCAACGTCGAAGGCCCTGCGCCTGAAAGAACAGAGCATGCTTTAGGTAGATTGTTAATGGAATGCAGCGTTTGTCACCTCCCCGAAGTGGTGGCTTTGAATCCGGTGGACTTGAGGTCTTTTGAAGAGCGTAGATGTATTGCGCGAGTTTGCAACCTATGCTCTGCGCCGTCGATATGGATTGAAGCCCAGCCAGAAACGCAGTTGAGACAAACGGAGCAGGTTGACACTGAGCTTGAAGAACAGTTCCTTCCGGCGCGAACCGACCCGCGCATAAAAGCACGGCTCGTAGCCTGCATTCGTCATCGAGGTCATGACGAGGAGGCTGTATGCGAAAACCTGTCAGAAGGCGGAGTAAGTTTTCGCAGCCGCACTCAATACGCTGAAGGTTCGCAGGTCGAAATTGCTGTTCCGTTTAGGCCGGGAATCACAGCAATATTCGTACGCGGTCGGATCGTATTTTCTTCACCTGTTCGCGGTGCGAGACTTTTTAGGCACGGCGTGGCGTATATCAAGGGCTTGCTATGAAACGTAGATCGTCCAGAGGCCTGTTCGGTATCGGACAGTTTTGCTTACTGGCCTATGACACTATCTTTACATGACCGCGAATACACCTGCGAAGTCAATCGCCTCATTAACTATTGAAATGGCGAAACCGCGTTTTGCCATGTCTGCTCTAGTTGAGGCAGATGTCGTTTCTTCTTTTAGAGGTCTGTATGCGAGAATCGCCCGCAAATTGAATGTCGGCCCATCGATGGTAAGCCGAGTCGCCGATGGGCATCGTGTTTCGCCGAAAATACAAACAGCGTTGCGCGAAGAACTGAAAATGCTAAAGCAAAAGTTAGATAGACTCTGTTGAACGTTTCCATTTCCTACTTCCTTTGGCCGCTTCTTGAATAAGCTTCGATCAGAATCAGAGGCCCAACGGCCACGTGTGGGGATGCCGGGCCGAGCCAGTCAACTTTCGTCCTTATTCCGCCGTTTGGTCGCAAGCCGCTTGTTTGCAAAATACCGTTGCGCCGCCAAGAGTAGCATCCCGACCACGATAATCAGTCCGATTAGCGCGATTCTTTCCAAGACCGTTCTACCTCGTTGACGAGACCATAGCTGCTGCAAGGACGGACCGTCAATACGACATAATTTGTATTTAATGCCCTGTTCTGGCAGTGGGGCTGTCGCGCAAAGCCCCGCCATACTAATCGGATCGCGGGGTATTTCTCATTTTGGGTGGTTGGCTACTGATTCGCTCGGCTTCTGCGACCAATCGACTCATTTCACGGAGCAGCGTTCGTCTGCGCTGTGGGGTCTGTCGCGGTCTTTAGTTCTGAAGCGGTCGCCTCAAGCTTTCGTTGCACTTCGGCGAAATCGTCGTTGGGCATGTGGGGGATAGAATCTATCGAATATAACCCCTGTTTGCAATCCGGCGTTCAAATAATCGGCTTCAATGTTGACGATCTTCGAGACTATGCCTACATTTCGTCGGCAGGTAGTTCAATACCGAACAGTTCTGCCGAATGCAGGAGTGAGATTATCGGAGCGTGGCTTTCAATAAAGGGTTAAAGAGTTTCAAGAACACGCTCGCCGTATTAGGCGCGGAAATGGCACTCCCCGCCATCACCTCATCTGCTTTACGGGCGATGCATCATTTCGCACAGAACCATCATCATCGCAAGCTATTGCTGATTGATTCTTTTCATGGGTACGGGTGTAACTGGTGCGGTTGCAGATTTCCAGAGACACGGGTCGTGGTTCATGGCTCTACGAACGATTCGATCACTGGCAGGGTGAAAGCCGTGAGTGGTCTATGTCCGGCGCCGGGTCAGAAATTGGTTTTGACGTTGGAAGACGGCAGAAGACTAACGGTCCTCA
>JAUTXJ010000354.1 GCA_030838075.1 Acidobacteriaceae bacterium | reverse complement strand
GGAACAGCTCCTGCCCGAAATAGGGCATCTCCTGTTCGCGATGATTTTCGTTGAACTCGATAATTTCCTGCAACGTGTGCACCGGCGCGCGCGGCCCGAGACGGGCCAGGTAAGCGTTCAGATCGGCTTTCAATTCGTACATGAACACCGTGGATTCGGTCTCGTCAAACTTTCCACGCGTTTCAATATCCGCTGGATCAACCAGCACCGTCCCCTGCGCTTTCAACACCTCAAGTGCATTCCCCATAAGCGCGTCAACGGCGGCGTTGAAACCAAAAGTCCCGCGCACGACACCGATGCGCGCGCCACGCAAGCCGTCGGCCACCAAAAATTGCGTGTAGTCGGCGTACGATTTCCCACGGCTTTCGGATGTGGCGCTGTCCTCGTCATCGACGCCCGTGAGCGCGCCAAGCAAAATCACCGCATCGCGCACCGTGCGGCATAGGGGACCGGCGGTGTCCTGGCTATGCGAAATTGGAATAATCCCGGTCCTGCTCCACAACCCAACAGTCGGCTTCAAGCCCACGACTCCATTCGTCGACGCTGGACAAACGATCGAGCCGTCGGTTTCCGTTCCAATGGCGATGGCGCACAGGTTCGCGGATACGCCCGCCCCCGATCCAGAGCTCGAGCCGCAGGGATTGCGGTCCAGCACGTAGGGGTTCTTTGTTTGTCCGCCGCGCCCGCTCCAGCCGCTGGTGGACTGATTCGAACGAATGTTGGCCCACTCGCTGAGATTTGTTTTGCCCAGAATGACCGCGCCAGCTTCGCGCAGCTTCTGCGCCACCGTGGAATCCTTCGGCGGCCTGGAACCCACCAGCGCCAGCGAACCAGCAGTAGTCATCATGCGATCGGAAGTATCAATATTGTCTTTGATCAGAATCGGGATGCCGTGCAGCGGCCCGCGAAGATGTTTTTGCTTACGTTCTTTATCGAGCCCTTTGGCAATTTCGAGCGCGTCAGGATTTACTTCGATTACGCTGTTGATGGCTGGGCCATGTTTATCGACGGCATCGATACGCGCCAGGTATTTTTCCGTGATGGAGCGCGAAGTGAAACGCCCAGAGGCCATTCCCTCTTGCAGTTCGCCCACGGTAATTTCATCCAGTTCGAACGTTCGGGTTGAACTCGTTTGAAACGCCGGCGAGATTTTCAGACAGGCACCGGACGCAGGATTTGGGGACAGCACCGCCGCGGAGGCTCCGGCCAGGAGGCTTGCCTGGATAAATTTTCTGCGCGCGGGAAGTTCGGGACCAGCTACATTGTGACCTTCGCGCTCATCCAGTTGCGAAGCCTTGCGCAACGGCGATTCGCCGTCCATGTCTGATTCATCCTTCATTATTGACCTCGTGAGAGTAACTTGGGCGGAGACATGTTACGTCAAGTTCACCCTCCGCGCAGCCATGCGAACCCCGCCCTACGCCCGCGGTCGGAGTGCCGTTATGGCGCTCGTTGTGAGTCTTAAAACGTGTTGACGCCATAAGTATAAACGCCGAATTTTGGTGTCGAATGTTCCCATATCGAACAGAGCACTCTCGCGAATCGATTTTTTGACCCTGTCCGGCCTTCGATAAACTGGCTCCAAGCCTAATTCTTGGGGTATGCCAATGAAAATTTACGAAGAAAACCAAAAATCGCTGGAATTTAATGTCACCGCATGGGACCGGTCCAGGCAGCGCCTTCACGCCGGAGCTATCCTCTTCGCCGCTTGCGCGATTGCCGCCGGAGCGCCAATCTGGGCGCAGGACGTAGCCGAAGTGGCGCGCCAGGCTCAAGCCAGTAAACACCATCAAGCCAAGCATAAGAAACACGTCTACACCGAAGAAGACCTAAAGCGCGCCCAAATTCTTACTCGGGAGGATCAGGAGCTGCTGGCCGCCAAGAAGCGCGACGCAGTAGCACCCGGAACCGAAGCCGCCACAACCTTGGACGCGCAGTCCCTCGAACATCTGCCGCTTGGCGATGTGGCTCGGATGTATCGCGCCATGAAAGAGCTGAATCATTCCCAAACAGGGGAGCTCGCGGAATATCACCTCCCCGCCGCGAAGACGACACTGGCATATGCAAAGCCCGAATTTGTAGCACCAAGGCCGCACGCGGTAGAGCTAAAGACGCAGAACGCACCCGCCGCGCCGCTCTTCCCAAGTCCCAATTTGAATGCGCAGAGATTGAATACCCTGCTGGTACTGCCGTCACCAATTGTGCTGGCGCCAACGACTAATCGGACGACAGCCGCTCACGCAGTTTCCATTTCGCGGACGATTGCGGCGAAGACCACGTTTGCGGTTTCAAAACCGAACATGCCCGCATCGGTAGCGCATGAGATCCCAGTTGCTCCAGTATTTGCAAACCCAGAGGTCGTTTCATTGCCGGCACCGGGATTTATTGCGCCGACTACACAACCAACGCTCGTGGCTCCAGCAATTTCGAACGCGTCAGCACCACGCAGCATCATCGTGAAGTACGGCGATTCGTTGTGGAAGCTGGCACAAATAAATTTGGGCGACGGCCACCGTTGGCACGAGCTCGCTGCCATTAATCCTGGCATCGTCAATCCTGAGCACATCCTACCGGGCACGCCGATCAACATCGCGGCAACCGCACCGCTTGCGCCAACTGCACCAAATGATTCCAACGTGAAGGTGCGCAAAGGCGACAGCTTGTGGAAAATTGCCCAGAAAAAGCTCGGCTTCGGCGGGTTCTGGGGCTGCATCGCTAAAGCTAACCCCGTGATTCAGGACGCAAATCTTATCTACACTGGACAAATTCTCGCAGTCCCTGAGGCCTGCGACAGCCCATCGACAAAATAGCTAATCCTTAAGCTGATTACACCTTCGGCCTGTTCCAGCGTTTCGAGAAACGGCAACGCGAAATTTTTGCGCCATTTTATCAGTTACAATAATCGTGCTGTGAGTATGTAGTGTTCACCGCGAGGAACTGTTGATTCATCGCCACATTTTCCACAATGAAAGCTTGTTGCCCATCGAGAAGTCCCGCCTTTCCATGGGCCAGGCCGGGCTCATCTGCGGATGGGGCATTTTTACAACTATACGCATAGCGCGCGGCGAGGCTTTCGCCTACGAACGCCACTGGCGCCGGCTGGACAAGCACGCTGCCATCATTAACCTGCCGATGCCCTACGCAGCAGCCAAAGTGCGCATGCATCTTCACGAAGTAATCCGCGCCAACAAAATCACAGAGGGCTGCGCCAGAATCTATCTTATTTATAACAACGTGGGGTTCTGGCAAAGCGACGAACCACGTCCTCAAGTGGATCTCCTCATTTGTTCGGCCGGTCTTCCTGAGTATGCCAACGTTGCCCGCGTGGGGCTGCGTGCCCACGGCCGACACGCAGCCGCGCCGCTTTCGGGAGTCAAGAGCATTTCCTGGTTGAATAATGTCTGGGCCGTGGCGGAAGCGGCAAAGGACGGGTTTGACGAGGTTGTGTTGCTGAACGAGCGCAGCGAAGTGTCCGAATGCACCTCCGCCAATATTTTCGTTGTGAAAAATGGCAAGGTGTTGACACCACCGCTAAGCTCCGGATGCTTGGAAGGTGTGACTCGCGGAATTTTGATGGAAATCGCCCCCGAATCCGGCGTATCCGTTGCGGAGCAATCTTTACACCCAGAGGACTTGTATTCCGCGGACGAAGTTTTGATTTCTTCAACGAATCGCAATGTTATCGGAGTGGGCGAGATTGCCGGTCACAAAATCGCCGCTGCCCCAGGTCCGGTGACCCAGCGTCTTAATGAGCTCTTCGACGCGTATATCGACGACTACGTGACGCGCCGCATGTCCGTCAGCACCAGGTAGCCTTTCCCAATTGAAGCTTTTACCTGGAACTTTCCACCCTCTCTGCGCGTTTCTGAGAGAGACAAGATTTGCTCGCGCCCAACTCTTTTCAGAGTAATTCGTCTCAAGGATAGTCACCACCGCCGTCGACAGGATCGCAGGAGAAATCCATGCTCGAGTCACTAGGTTCGGATCTCCGCTTCGGAGCCCGCACGCTATGGAAAAGCCGCGCTTTCTCCGCCATCGCGATCATCACCCTGGCTTTGGGGGTCGGGGCTTCCTCTGCAATTTTCAGCGTGATAGACAATATCCTGTTGGAGCCGTTTCCCTACCCAGCAGCGCAACGCCTGATGTCCCTGGTAATTCATGACACCGACCAGAGCAATCCGGGCGGCCGCGGAGCCTTTACCGGGGCTGAATTCCTGGACTATTCGACGCAGAACCACGGGTTCGAAAACGCCATTGGGATGGCTCAAACGGATGTGCTTTACACCTCCGGTGAGGGTACCGAACGTTTCGTGGGCATGCTTATCACGCCCAATACCTTCGAATTTCTGGGCGTTCAGCCTTTGCTCGGACGTGCCGCGCAAATCGCAGACTACCAGCCTGGCGCGCCACCTACCTTCGTACTGCGTTACAAAACGTGGGTAAGCCGTTTCAGCTCTGATCCCTCGATCCTCAACAAGAATTTCACACTGAACGGAGTGTCACGCACTCTTGTGGGTATCATGCCGCCTCGTTTTGCTTGGGGCGACGCCGACATGTGGCTTCCCCAGACTCCGATCCGAGGGGAAATGGTCAACGGGTTCCCGCTGTACTGGTTTATGTTGGGGCGCGTGAAGCCCGGGGTTACCAAGGATCAGGGTGCCGCCGACTTCGCTGTGCTCGCTAAGCAGCAAGCCACCCAACATCCCACTGACTACCCCAAACATTTTTCTGTGCAGCTCATGTCTCTGGCCGATGGTGTGGTCGGACAATTTCGCGCCACCTTGTTCATCGTGCTGGCTGCGGTTGGATTGCTGCTGCTGATCGGATGCGGCAACGTCGCGAATCTGCTTCTGGCGCGCGCCACCACGCGTGAAAAAGAATTCGCGGTGCGCGCGGCACTCGGGGCTAGGCGACTCCGCCTGATTCAACAACTCCTGGTCGAGAGCATGTTGCTCGCGATTGGAGGCGCCTTATTCGGCGCGCTGCTCGCCTGGGCCGGCCTTAAGGGATTGATCGCCATCATTCCGCCCAACATTATTCCTGCGGAAAGCGTCATTCGCATGAACGGCGCAGTGCTACTTTTCACCCTGGCCGTGGCCGTTCTCACCGCATTGATTTTTGGTTTGGCTCCGGCGCTCCAGGCTTCCCGCCGCAACTTGAACGATTCTCTTCGCGACAGCGGTAAAGGAACGAGCGGTGGCTCCAGCCACGCCAGTATCCGCAACGCTGTAATCGTTTTTGAAGTGGCCCTATCGCTCACGCTTCTCATTGGCGCAGGACTCTTGATGCGCAGTTTCGCGGCGCTGCATGACGTGAAACTTGGACTGCGCCCGGATCACATACTGGTCGCGCGGCTGCCGCTGCCGCAGGACCGCTATAAATCGGCAGCTCAGGTCGCCGGATTCTTTCGACCCCTGCTGCAGCGCCTGAACTCCCTGCCAGGTGTGGTGTCCGCCACGGAAACAAGCACGCTTCCACCGTACGGCGGTATTCCCTCCGACATCGAAATTCCAGGTAAAGTACACAACCAAACGTGGACCTCGTTATTCCAGCTTTGCAGCGAACAATATTTTACCGTGCTGCGCATTCAGTTCCTGCGTGGGCGTGGCTTCACGGAGTCGGAAGTCAACAACGCGCGGAAACTGGTGGTGATCAATCAAACGTTTCAGCGCAAGTATTTTGGCGATGAAGATCCCATCGGCAAGCGAATCCATATCCTGCAACTTGAGAAATTTCCGGATCCCAAGCCCGATGCCTGGTATGAAGTGATCGGCATCGTCGATGACGTTAAAAATCATGGCCTTCAGGATCCGATCGAGCCGGAAACTTGGGTACCCTACACGGTTACCGGCTCCGCCCAACGGGGAGTGCTGGTTCGTACGGCCGGTGATCCAATGCTGATGATGAACACCGTGCGCCAGGAAATCTGGGGCACGGACCGCAGCGTGGCGTTAACATTCACCGGCACGATGGAAGACTTCATCAACTCCTTTTCTTATTCCCAGCCGCGATTCGGATTCTTGCTGGTGACTGTCTTCGCCTTAGTCGGAGTGATTCTTGTATCCATCGGCGTTTACAGTGTGATTGCCTACACCACTGCTCGCCGCACCCATGAAATTGGCATTCGAATGGCGTTAGGAGCGAATGGCGGAGACGTTCAGAGACTGGTGATCCGCACTGGGCTGCGGCTGGTCGCCTTAGGAATTATTATCGGCTTGTGCGTAAGCTTTGTGCTGGCCAGGCTGATTGCCAGCCAACTCTGGGGAGTGTCAGCGCACGATCCCTTAACATTGGTGGTCGTGCCATTCTTGTTGTTGATTATTGGAGTTTTGGCTTGCTGGATTCCGGCAAG
>JAUTXJ010000304.1 GCA_030838075.1 Acidobacteriaceae bacterium | reverse complement strand
GAGTGCCGGCTCGAGTCTTCAATTCCGTTGCGCGTCTCGTTGGTGAACTTGCAGAAATTTACTTTCCACGCATGCGACGATTGCCCCAACATATAAATGTTCGCGCCAGAACAAAAAACACGTGGCTTGGCGCTGGTAATCATCACCGCACGGATCTCCGGATGCTCAAATCGAATCCGCTGCAGGACGTCGTGCAGTTCAATATCTACGCCCAAATCATAGGAATTTAACTTCAGCTTGTAGCCCGGCCGTATCCCGCCATCTTCGCTTACATCCATGGTCAACGTAGCTACCGGCCCCTCAAAAGACATACGCCAGTGCTTATAGCGCGATGGTTCCGTCTGGAAATCCACTGTCTCCGGCTTAACTTGCACATCCTGACTTACGGCGCCATCCACAAGCTTCTCCTGACAATTAACCGGGGACGCCAATCGCATAATTGCTGGGTCCCTGAAACCGCTGTCGTGCAGGTCTTAGTTTACTGCATACCGGAGGGGTTCGTCGGTAGGGCGTTTACATCAGAACTGCTACCTATCGAGGCGGAAAACACCGCGCTAATGTGCGTGTGTTGGACTCGCAGCGCACTGACGTTCTGGTGTTACGTAGGTTCCAGGTCAACGAGCTACCTTCGCGTTAGCCTTAATTCTTCCGCTCCGAATGGCTTTTACAAACGCTTCGTGATCCCGTTGCGTCTGATCCGCATACGCAAAAGCAAATTCCATAATGGCCTCGTCAAACGCCTCGCTGTTTCCCAAATACCCTGCAATTTGCGCGGCATCACCTGTCCGCGCGTGCGCGCGTGCCAGCGTCCAGCCACACAATTCGAGATATTCGATCCAATCTTCCTTGGGCATATCTTCCACATTGATAGTCATCTTCATATCCCGCAGCTGTCGAAAATAATAGTCGTGCCCCTGATCATCGCGCGTCCAACCCAGAAAAATGTCGCTGGCCGCCTGCAACATACGTTGCCCAGTGACTACCCGTTCACCGTGGTACCTATAGCGGCTCTTCCCCGCGTAGCCTTCCAATACCGACGGCAGGGCCTCCTTAAATTGCAAAAATAACGGATCCATCTTATCTGCCATAAGCAGAACTACCGCGCATCTTGTCCCCACGCTTCCCACGCCCACAACTTTTCGCGCGATGTCCACAATGTGGTAGCGGTCAATAATCACGCGCCGCTCTTCCGGCAGCGTCAAGCGATAGCGGCGAAACATTTCTCTTACCCGTTTGCCTTGCTTGATTCTCTGGCGCGGGTGATAAATCAGCGGCGGATTATCGATGATGCGTGGCCAGCCGTTCACCACCTTTGTCATGCGCGGAAAAACATGCTCCGCCGTTTGCAATTTTGCTCTTTCTTCTATTCGTTGCCAGTATTTCTTGGCCTTCTTAGACTTTGCCTCGCTTATCAATATCTTGGCGTCGAGCGCCGAGTACCAAACCTCCAACGCACGCATTTTCGCGTACTGGTTCATATGTTCTCGATAACTCGCCACCGCCGCTACCACCGCTTTTTGACAAGCACGCTCTCCGTCACCTTTTTGCCGGCCGGCAAGCACTATGCTCGTCGCCAGCCGTTTCACGTCCCATTCCCACGGCGCATGCAACGTTTCATCAAAATCGTTGATGTCAAAAACCAACCGCCGCTCCGGTGAACCGAACCCGCCAAAATTGCCGACGTGGCAATCGCCGCAGGCCTGAACGTGCAAACCTGTTCGCGGCGTCATAGCCAGGTCCGCCGCCATCACCGCCGCAGCGCCTCGAAAAAATCCGAACGCCGACTGCCGCATCCGCGCATATCGAATCGGCAGAAGCTCCGGCAATCTTCCGTGGTCCGATCTCTTCAACAACTGCATCGGATCGAAGCGATTGGATGGCGCCGCCCAATTTCCTTGCGCGCTTCGTGTCGCTCTTCTGCGCAGCGCTTTGCCAATGGCAAATCTTTCTTTTAAGGACGGTCCGAAAAGCACAACCTTGCGTTGGGAGCCGCCAGTGGTCTTCGAGGATTCACTTTTTGTTTTTTTGGAATTATCCACTGCGGTCACTGAGCCTGCTGGAGTTTTATAGAATTGAGGTTGTGCACCCAGCGCGCCGGTCGGCTATCACCAGGAACGATGAGTTGGAAGGGGCCTTTCCTCCCGAGTGGCTGGCCTTCGCGTGCGTCGGCTACAATCACCTGTCCAGCATGAAACGTCGAATCCACTTCTGCGAGAGAAAGCAGCACAGAATATCCGTCGGTACCCGAGGCCAGAAGATAAGTTCTGAGTGCCTCCTTGCGAAATTCTTTGCCGACCGGCGCGCTGGCCTTCGCAAGCAAGGTTTCCAACAACACACCTGAGTAACTTTCCTCCGCGTTCGTGTGTCCGTTGTGGACCTTAATTGTAATATGCGGCAGCGCTCGAAAATCCGCGATTGTAAGCTCCACAGGAGCACCGGACTCATCCCCCACCAGCACCAACAAATCTGAGGCATAGTAACGTCCAGCGAAACTGCTCGACGCGGCGTTCAACATCACTTTTACTGGCTGGTTGGTGGCGCTCGCCGCGTCCCTATTACTTACCGTGAGAGTTTGCGTAGCCGTCGTAAATCCCGGGGCAGAAATCGACAATTTATACTCGCCTGCCTTGAGCCTGAGGTTCGCGCGTCCGTGGTCGTCCGTTTTTACTTTCTGAGGAGAATTTTCTGGCTGTGGCACAACTACTATCTGTGCCTCCTTGATTGCCGCTCCCATCTGGTCGCTTACCAGCACCTCAACGGCGTTAGTTTCTGTCTGCTGCCCCAATAAGCAAGACGGGATGATTAGCAGCATTGCCGCAAGGATTGCCAATGGGGTGTTCATTGTTCGCATCGCGAAAGCATAGCGCGTAAGCCGGAGGCTGTCAGCCAAACGTGCGGCGGCAAAATTACAGCGCTGCTCGTCACGATAATCTTCCGATTAGCTTCCGCATAAATTCCGCGGCAGCGGCGGCTTCGCGCAGCTCGTCTTCGGACAATTCCTGCAAAGCCGCCACGAGCATCTTGACCCGCCTTCGCCTGCCCTCCTGCAAAATCTTCACACCGCGCGCCGTAGCCTCGAGGAGCATTCGCCGTTTGTCGTCTGTTGCTTTGCGCCGTACTAGGCGCATCCGCTCCAGCCCAACCACGATACGGCTCATCGTTGGCGGCCGCACCTCTTCAGCTTCCGCCAATTCTTTCAAAGAACGCTGTCCACCAAATACCAGCACCGAAAGCGCGGAAAGCTGAGCCGGTCCGATCCCCGCGTTGCGATCCTGCGCACGCACTTTACGCAGCAAATGAATCGCGGCCGAATGCAGCAAGTCTCCGATACAGTAGGCGTCATCCTTCGGCGATATTTTGATCTTGCGCTTGGCCATGAAATATAGTTAGCTATGCTAACCACTTCTACTAGAAGGATGCTACCCCGTGAATATTCCCGAAAACTCCACTCTCTCTAAAATCGCGCAAATTGCTATCAACGTGCACGATGTCGATCGGGCCACCGCATTCTATCGCGATGTGCTCGTTTTCCCGCACCTCTTCCGTGCAGGCCAGTTAAGCTTTTTTAATTGCGGCGACGTCCGTCTGATGCTCAGCCCACCGGAAAAGCCCGAGTTCGATCATCCCGCTTCTATTTTGTATTTTCAGGTTGAAGACATTCGCGCCGCTTTCCAGCGTCTTAAATCAGCCGGTGTAAAATTCGGGGATGAACCACATCTGATCGCCCGTATGCCCACTCACGAACTGTGGATGACCTTCTTCCATGACACGGAAGGCAACCTGCTCGCGCTCATGAGCGAAGTCCCCAACGCTGCATAACTATTCGTCGTGGAACACGGTGGTGGCGGCTTGCGAACACTGCCACACAGTAAAGGAGGCGCTTCAATCGATGACCACGGGAAGCAGATTCGTCTGCAACATAAACGCACTGGCACCTCTCGAACGCGCACACCATAAACAACTCACCGAGAAACTCATCGGCAGCCGCACAGAAATTGCGGAGACGGAAACGGGCTATGAATTTCACTTCCATCCGTCGGTCGTATCTATCGCAGAGTTAGCCGATTGGGTCGCCGCC
>JAUTXJ010000222.1 GCA_030838075.1 Acidobacteriaceae bacterium | reverse complement strand
GCCGCCACCTGATCCATCAACCCATAATTTCCCGAAGCATGATGCGCCGATTCCGCCGTCAATCCCGCATGCGAAAAAAATCCAAAAATCCCCAGCCGGTAATTCATGCTCACGATCACCACGCCCTTATGCGCCAGGTGCTCGCCATCCTGCCGTGGCTCCGAAGTCGCACCCGCCTGAAATCCTCCGCCGTAAATCCACACCATCACCGGCAACTTGGTTTTTGCCGACGTCCCCGGCGTCCACACATTCAGGTACAAGCAATCCTCGCTAGGCCCCGAATCGCGAAACACGATGTCCGCAAAAATCCGCGCCTGCATGCACCGCGCGCCAAACTCAGTTGCTTTCCTCACGCCCTTCCACGGGCTCACCGGCTGCGGCTCTTTCCATCGCAACTCCCCGACCGGCGGCGCCGCAAACGGTATGCCCTTAAAAATCATCACTTTTCCATCCGCGCTTTTACTCCCCGCCACCAGCCCCGCTTCCGTGCGCACCTGCACCTGCGCGCCAAGAGAACCAACGCCAAACAACACTGCCGCAACCACTGTGATAACGCGCAGCGTCGCCATATTCATCATTGTTGTAACCATTGGCCTCAATGTGATTTCTGTCTGTAGCGCCCTCGTACTTGTAAACTGTCGAACCCTGCCGCCCTAATCAAATCCAAATCTCACCGAGAACCGTATAACACGGTGGGCCGTCTAACCCGAAGAATTTACATCTGCGAACTTGACGGGCTGGTTGCCATACCAGAAAATTTGGTGGTTTGGCGTTCACAATATGCGCGAAACAAAGCAATTACACGCAGCATCCAAAAAACCGGCAATCCTCTCGTTGAGCCGCTATTCGGACCCATCTCCTCATCCATTCAAGAATCAAATTCGCGTCATCAAATTTTCAGTGGCAACCGAACCCGTATGGGGGTAACGTATCCCACAGTTTCGCATTCATATCGGCGCCTCCCCAGCCATGCGCCGCTCAAAGTAGCACACAAATTTCAGCCGAAGTCCGCTCGCTCGCACTCGGCTCACGGATCTTCATGGCAGCTGTTCTGCCTGAGGGATGCAGTTAAATCTCAAATCGATGGGGGTTGTTCAGCATATGACTAAGTCCAATAAGTTTCTCATCACGGGCGCGGCTGTCGCGGGCTTGCTCGCCGGCACCAGCGCAAGCATCAAGGCGTCCAATCTGTTGCCTGGCGTCAAGTCTGCTATGACCGCTCAGGATGACAGTGCCGACAAGGCCTCCAGCAAAAAGGTAAAAGAAAAGCACGCCTGTAAAGGCCAAAACTCCTGCAAGGGTAAGGGCGGTTGCAAGTCCAGCGACAACGGCTGCAAAGGCAAGAACTCCTGCAAGGGCAAGGGCGGCTGCGCCACTGACGGCTCCAAGATGCCGGACGAGAAGCCCTAAACCACTACCGACACTCTTCCGCGTGATAGAGGGCCGGTTTATCTCCACCGGCCCTTTATCCGCTTTTTCTCATCTCTGTATCTAAAATCGCCTTCGTGAATCTGATTTATCCTGGAGTTTCGTATGGGCACCAACCGCTTCAACAATTTTACCGAATACGGTATCGGCATTGGCCTGCGCCAGCCGCATTACGACCACATCTTGTCCCGCAAGCCGGTCGTCGACTGGTTTGAGATCATCTCAGAAAATTTCATGATCGATGGCGGCCGCCCCCTGCAGATCCTCGATCAAATCCTCGAGCAATACAAAGTCGTGCAGCACGGCGTCTCCATGTATTTCGGCTCCGCGGAAAAACCCAATCGCGAACATCTCCGCCGCTTGAAAGAACTGGTCAAGCGCACCAAAACTCCGTGGCTCTCCGATCATCTTTGCTGGGGCAGCGTGGACGGCCGCTACACTCACGACCTCCTGCCCATGCCGTACACTTTTGAAGCCGCCAAGCTCACCGCGCAAAAAGTCCGCGAAGTCCGCGACTATCTCGAAGTGCCCATCGCCGTGGAAAACGTCAGCAGCTACGCCGAATATCACGTCTCCGAAATGTCCGAGTGGGAATTTCTGAACGAAGTGGTTGAGCGCGCCGATTGCGGCATCCTGCTTGACGTAAACAACATCTACGTCTCGTCACAAAATCACAGCTTCGATCCGTTCACTTACGTAAACAGCGTCCCCGCAGAGCGCATCGCGCAAATCCACATCGCCGGCCACTCCAAGTACCGCAAATATATTCTCGACACTCACGATCATCCGGTCATCGATCCGGTCTGGAAGTTGTACGAGCGCGCCATTCAACGCGCCGGCCACACCGCCACGCTGCTCGAATGGGATGACAGCATCCCCAGTTTCAAAGAAGTCCACAACGAAGCGCTCAAGGCCAACCGTTTCCTGGCCGCCACCGCCCTGGCCACCGCCGTATGAAGCTGCTCGAACTCCAGCGCACCATGGCCCGCGCGGTCATGCAGCCGCTCACCTTCACCGAACGCATGCAGCGCACAGCCCCCGACGGCCAGCCGATGCGCGCTTATGCCGCGCGTTTTATCAAGCCCAACGATCGGCTCACTTCTTTCGAGCGCCTCGAAATCTACAATCGCCAATATTGGTTTCGCCTGCTCTCCAGCATGGTGGAAGATTTTCCCGGCCTGCGTGCCGTTCTCGGTGCCTCGCGCTTCGAAGCCATGTCCAAGGCCTACATCACCGATTGCCCTTCGCGTAGCTTCACGCTTCGCGATCTCGGCTCGCAACTGGAATCCTGGCTGCACAAAAATCCGCGCTGGGCAGGTAAGAAGCAAACCTTGGCTCTCGACATCGTCAAACTCGAGTGGGCAGAAATCGAAGCCTTCGATGGCAAGGCCGAGCCGCCTCTGCGTCCCGAGGATTTGTCGGCCAACGCCGGCGCCGATCTCCGTCTCCGTCTTCAGCCATACATCCAATTACTAAGCCTTCGCTACCCCGTCGATGATCTTCTGCTCGAAATAAAAAACACCAGCGAAGAAAACGAAGTCGCCAGCAACGCCTTCCAGGAACGTCGCAAACACAAGCGTGTGCAAACCGTCGCGAAACTAAAACCCGCCGCCATCGCGCTGGCCGTTCACCGCATCGACAACAGCGTCTATTTCCGCCGCCTGGAACCCGAAGAATTCGCGCTCTTAACTGAACTAAAGCAGGGAAGAACGCTCCAGAAAGCCGTCGCTCACGCTTTCATCGAAACTAAAATCCCGCCGCAAGAACTGCCCGCTCTCGTCCAGCGCTGGTTCCACAACTGGGCGGCCCTCGGCTGGTTTTGCCAATCCGACCAGAAAACTGAAACTTCTCCTCGGTCTACGAATCCTATGAATCGAAAGCCCACTGGCGCAGGGCGAAAACGGAAAATTGTTTAGCACCAACTGAAAAGAGCGTCCCAATCAAGCCATGAACGATCTCCTTCTTCGCCTCAAAAAACTCTACAACTTGTTTTTCTACTACGTAGCCTTCGGTCAATCACCTTTTCTTCTTTTCGTCCGTCTTTATTGGGGCTATCAACTCATCCAAAGCGGCTGGGGCAAGCTCCATCATCTCGATAAAGTCACCGAATTTTTCACCAGCCTCAATCTACCGATGCCCGCGCAAACCGCCGTAGCCATTTCCTGCCTCGAATTCTTTGGCGGCATCTTTCTAGCCATCGGCCTGCTCTCCCGCCTCACTTCTCTCGCGCTTACCATCAACCTGATCGTGGCCTACATCACCGCCGATCGCGAAGCCCTCTTCTCCATCTTCTCCGACCCCGACAAATTTTATGCGGCGGCCCCATACACCTTTCTCGTCGCATCCGTCATCGTATTACTGTTCGGCCCAGGGAAATTCGCAGTGGACACCTTGCTGAACCGCTGGTTTCCCACCTTGCCCGGAGAAAAAAAACCTCCTCTGGCCTGGTGACCAAGCTCCGCCGAAAAAAGCTCCTCGGGGTCCGCATGCTGCAGACCAGACTGTCGCGTTTCCAAATCTTCGTTGTACTCTTGGCCTTGCTCTCGACATCTTGTTCCCTCGGTGCTCGCGCGCCTCAAATGACCGCCACTCTTATCGTCGCCGGTTCGCACATCGACATCTCCGTCGACGAAGGCAAGAACAATGTTCCGCAAGCCGATCTCATCGCTTGGATTCAAGCTGCCGCGGAATCCGTGGCCGGTTACTACGGCCGCTTTCCCGTGCCGCATCTGACGTTGCACATCATGCCTTTCTCCGGCCACGGCGTTCGCCGCGGCATGACTTTCGGCATGCGCGGCGGCTTCATAAAAATTGGTCTCGGCAGCGAAACCACCAAGGCCGAATTAATGAATGACTGGATGTTGACTCACGAAATGATCCATCTGGCTTTTCCCTCTGTCGCCGATGAGCATCACTGGATCGAAGAGGGAATCTCCACGTACGTCGAGCCTATCGCGCGTATTCGCGCCAGCCACATGAAAGAAGAACAAATGTGGGCCGATTTAATTCGCGATATGCCCAAAGGCCAGCCGCAAGCTGGTGATCAAGGCCTCGACCACACACACACCTGGGGACGCACCTATTGGGGAGGCGCGCTATTTTGTTTCGACGCCGACGTTGAAATCCGCCGCCAAACCCAAAACAAAAAAGGCTTGCAGGACGCTTTGCGCGGCATTCTCGACGCCGGCGGCAACATCACGCAGGATTGGGAACTCACGAAAGCTCTAAAAATCGGAGACCAAGCGACGGGCACCACAGTCCTCACCAATCTCTACAATCAAGTGAAAGACAAACCCGTAAGCGTCGACCTCCAGGAAAAGTGGAAGCAATTAGGAATTGAGTGGGATGGTTCTGCCGTTCACTTGCGCGATGACGCTCCCGAAGCCGCCATCCGCCGCGCCATCACCGAAGCCGGTTCGCCTGCCAGCCCGGCCGCCGACGTAAGCATCCAATCCGCAGGCAACGCCATCGCCGTCATGGCCGGCCGCAAATCCTCTTAGTTCCGTTTTTGCTTTAGCCAGCGGACCTTGCTCTCTGCGTTCTGCCTTAATCTTCGTCAACCACGATCGACATTTCTGGCTTGCCTGGATTAACTCTGATCGCCAAGCTGCTTTCCCTAGGATGATTTCTAACATAATCGTCCGCTGAGCTATCCCATAGGAATTGAACGCTTTCCATTCTTGCAAGATTTTTGTCGTCGACGTTATATAGATAGACCAACTCAACGACCGGGCATCCCAACGCAATCGGCCGGTGACAAATTTCTGCGATGCGCGCTTCCTTCAGGTCCCAGGCAGACGTTCCTCGTTGTCTCCATTTGCGAACCAGAGCCCTAATTACATAAACAACAAAGATATCTACAACTAATCCGCCCATCCCGCAGCCCCATGATAGTGTCTACCGTTCGTCCGGAAGCACCGGCAACACCAGCGTATTCACCGTCGCGGGATCATCCCGCAACTTAATATAAAGCAGCGTGCCATTCGGGCGCGGCACACTCAGCGTCGGCTCCATAAATCCCGCCGGCACTGGACTTGTGTGCGTAAACTGCGGATCCGATGCCACCGAATCGATCAAAAATAAATTCGATCCACTCAACTTACACTGCTTGTCTGGACTATCCGGGCACCGAATTTCCTTCAGCGTAGGCAACCGCACTAAATTCGCCAGCGGCTGCCAATCGCCCTTTGCTCCGTCAGCATCTACCGGCCGAAACCGCAGCGGACCAAATGCCGACGCGCCAAAACTCTTTAAGGGATCGAGCGTAGCCAGCACATTTTCCGAATCCTGCATAACTAGGTTCCCGTCGCTCACGCTGAGCGAAACATGAAACGCTTCATCCGCCGTCGCCACCTCAATCTTTTCCGCGTGCGAAAACTTTTCCGGAATCACCGCCTTCAAAAAGAACGCCAACCGCGCATCCTGCGGCAGCTCATCCGCGCTCCCGAAACGCAGCGCAGTGGGAGTCGGCCCAGGCTGCACATTTTTGCTGAGCAGCGTCACCTTCGGTCGCGCCGCCTCCACGGTAGTCTGCAAGTCCAGTACCCGCGCATCTTTCAACGCCACATGCGCCACCACTTTTTCCTCCGGCAGCAAAGTGTTTGCCAGTGGCGCCGTCGCAGCGGACAAACGTAACTCATCCTTCTCGTTGGCACGCGACAATTTCGCAGGCGAAAACTTCACGCCCTTCAACTCCACGCTGTCCACTTCATCCAGCCTCGTCCCGCGCAACACTCCTTGCTGGTCCCCGGAATTAATTGTGAAGCGCTCCAGATGCGCCGCTTCCGAATATGTGTGCAGCGCCACCTCATCCGTTTTTGCCAACCCAAATTGCTTCACGGACATCGTCACCGCGCCCGGCGTCTCGTCTTTCAAACCCACGCCGACTTCCAGCGTATCGGGGCGCAAAACTTTAAAACTTGTTTTCAATTCCACTCCCTTTTCGTTTTTAAAACTGACTTTTTCCACACATACCGCGCATCCCGACTGCACATGCAGCACATCATCGCGTCCCACAACCAAAGCGCTCTGTTCCGCGGCCGCAACGTTCCACTTGGCATTGCGCGCGCTCTTCAAATCAAATCGCGGCCCTTCATAAGTTTCAAATCCCCACCACCCCCGCAGAGTCCCGGTAACTTCCGGTTCCAACGCTCGCCCTTCGAGTTCCTTCGCATCAACCAAAAATCCGCCATGTACCGCATCCGCCCGCGCCGGCAACCTCACCTCCGCGCCAGTTTTATCCTTAAACTCCAACACGAAGTGATGTCCAATATCCGTCGAAAAAACCAGCGGCGCCCCTTCCACCGCCAATACCAGCGAAGGTTTCTCCAGACACAAAACTTCGCCCGCATGCACCGGCCGCAGCGGCGGCAATTGCACCGCCTCTACCGCGGGCAATCCCACCACCAGCACCGATTTCGGTTTGCGAAAAGATGGCGGATTATTGAGCCGCAAATTTAATTGCTCCAGTTTCGGCAACGCCAGTGACGGAAGATATTGAAAATCGGGAGTGCGAAAACTTTCCATGAGCCTTGCCAGGTCCACAATCGCCCCGACGTACGGACTATAAGTTCCGCCGCCCGCCAAAGCGGTGGTGCTCACCGCTCCAATCAAATCCGTGGACGGCCCGGAAGTCAGCGCTGCCACCATAGATTGACTATGTCCATCATCCAAAACTTTCTGGTCACTGTTTTGCATTAAACATGATGGTTGCTGCTCAAGCGGCTTATCGAAGCATTGCATTTCCAATTTGATATTCAATGTTCGCGCCAGCAACACTGAGCGATCGTGCAATTCTTTCGCGTCCATTCCTTCGCTCTCGCGTACTTCGGTCATATATCGATCCAGACGTGAACGATCCAGGCTCGCTTGATTCAAGTCCTGCGATGCGCGCACAAAAAGTCCCGGCTTGCCGCGCACGGTCGCTCGCAGCGATCCATAATCGCCTCCAGTTTCTGGCGCGAGAAACAAAAGCGCCTGCTGTGCACCCTGCGGCACCGTCACAAAAAAACCTTCTTCACGAACCTGCTTATTCCACGCTTCCGCTTTGGTAAACCAATTCTCCGGCGGCGGGTTAGTGGCGCCACGCAAAAAAGCGACCACCACCAAAAAGTGCACGGATTGCGAATCAGGAAAATCCGGATGAATCCACAACCGGTCCCCAGCTTGCAAATTCGGCACATTGGCGATCGGCAGGGTCTTTCCTGCGCGCATCACCTTCATCTCTACGCGGGGTCCGGACAAATCAAACGCCGGCGCCGCGTCCGCCCGCACGTTGCGCGCCGCAAAAAATGTCACGCCCAATGCTGCCGCCAGCATCGTCAATGCGCTGCCCACAGCCCGCCGCTTACTTCGATTCTCTATGTCATGCCGCATCATCTTTCCAATCTTCATTAACATTAAGCTCCCGCGATAGAATAAATGGGCGATACCTCAACCTTACGCCACGCCCTGTTTTAAGTGCGTTTTAGTTTGTCGATTTTGCCACCGGGCTGGACACGCGGCGTACAAGCTGTGTTTATTTTGATGCACTCGGCATCCAGGACGGCGCTTCTTAATCCGCGCTGGCTTTCGTAAATAGCAACAGTCTTTCCTGCTCGCTCAAGGCTTGAACCCCGCCTTTCGGAAGATCCCCTAACTTCAGCGCCCCGATGGCTACCCGAATCAATCGCAAGACTTCTACACCCATTGTCTCAAACATCCGCCGAATATGCCTATTCCGCCCTTCATCTAAAACAATTTCCACCCAGCAATTGCGCTCACCCGACCGTATCACGCTCGCGTGCTTCACTCGCAAAAACTCGCCGTCCTTCACCGTAAACCCCTGTTGCAACTTTTCCATCATATCCGGCGTAGCTTGCGCCGCAATTTGAACATGATAGGTTTTGTCGAGATGAGTTTCCGGCGCGGTAATGCTTGCTGCCCACTCCGAATCGTTGGTGATCAACAAAAGGCCTTCGCTCGCTTTGTCGAGTCTTCCCACCGGGGCCACCCAATTCAAAGAACCGTCGTTATGCTTCTCCAGAAAAGAATAAATCGTCTCGCGTCCGCGCTCGTCACTGGCGGTAGTCACTACGCCGTGAGGCTTGTTCAACATCAAATAAATCTTTTCCGCTTTCTTAATTTCGTGGCCATCAATCTCCACGCGGTCTTTCCCAAGATGTACCGGCGCTTCTACATTCTTTCGTACCGATCCGTTAATACTCACCCGCCCGGCAAGAACGGCATCTTCGGCGCGGCTCCGCGAACAGTACCCCATCTTTGAAATCGCTCGTGCCAATCCAATGTTGCGCTGTGGGCGGAGCGGTTGGCTGGAACTGACGGTGATATTTTTATTGGCTGCAGAATGTGCGCTCGCAACTTTCGGTTTTTTAAGGCGGCGATTTCTGTGTCGTTTCATCTCGTGCAGCGATAGTGTGGTTGGCGAAATCGTATCGCCTAGCATCCTTAGTTATTTTTCTTGTCGGGCGGCGCCGTGGATGCTTCGTGCTTCACTTCACCATAACGAGCCGCCAACCAAGTGCGTGCCTCTTCTGGATGATAATTAAACGGCCCCATACCGCCGCGATACGCGATTCGTCCCTGTTCAATAATGTAAATGCGCTCTGGCCACGCCGCGTACGCATCGTTCGCGGCATTACTCATATCGTCGATTCCAAATTGTGTTGGATAGTTGAAGCGCTTAACAAAATCATTGGCAATCGCTACGCGCTGCTCCAAAGTTTTTGGTTGCGCGTAACAAACATCTTCTTTCACGTTGGACTTCATTTGCCATTCGTCCGTGGGATGCGCCTCGCGCACATACACGGTCAGAAAATCCGCATGATCTTTATAGTCTTTGTAAATCTGCACGACGTCGCCAACCTGGCGGCGGAAAGGTGGTCAGGTGTAGCTGCCGAAAACAATCACCAATGGCCGCGCACCGGTGCGCTCTCGAATATGAAAGCGGCTGCTGCCGTCAAGCGCCAGCAGGGAAGCGTCGGGCGCATTGTCGCCCACGCGCAATGTGCCTCGATGCATGTGCGGCAGCGCGTAACGCACCATTCCATACGCGCCGCGGATGCCACCGGCCATCACCGAAAGCCCGATCACCGCCAGCAAAATCAGTAGCGCTACAACTGCGCCAACCCACTTCAACAATTTTTTGCTCCTGTTCACTTATCGCTGAATTTCGGTACAGGAAATTTAATGGGATCGCGGCCATCGTCATCCAGCAATTTCTCGCGCACTTTTTTATATCGCGCCAGTGCCTTCTCAATCACCGTTATCGCGGCGTATGCCGGGCGAATATCTTCTACCTGCACCGTCTTGCCCTCGAGTTGCTTGTAATCCGAAAAAAATCTTTTCAGCACCAGCAAGCGGTGCGGCGGCAAATCCCGCGCTTCAACGTAGCTGTTGAACTCCGGATCACCCGTGGCTACCGCGATCACTTTGTCATCGCTCGCGCCGGAATCCACCATGGTCATCAATCCGATGGCTCGCGCTTGAATTAAAGCCAGCGGCTGCACCGCTTCCTGGCAAAGCACTAGCACGTCCAGCGGATCGTCGTCTTCCGCGTAAGTTTGCGGAATGAAACCGTAGTTGGCAGGGTAATACACCGCCGAATGGATGATGCGGTCGACGCGCAGCATGCCGCTGGTTTTATCCAGCTCGTACTTCACATTCGAGCCCAGCGGGATTTCGATTA
Organism: Acidobacteriaceae bacterium; assembly: GCA_030838075.1. Taxonomy (GTDB): domain Bacteria; phylum Acidobacteriota; class Terriglobia; order Acidiferrales; family UBA7541; genus Acidiferrum. The sequence continues at coordinate 6,919 of JAUTXJ010000222.1, read as the reverse complement.
CCGCCTGAAAATCCCGGGGGAGATCGTCGCCCGGTGAAACGTCATGCCATGCATGCAACATAAAATCCTTCTTTCTTCACCAACTTAATCGCTGTCATTTCTAATAACCCCAACCCCAAGACCCAAGCTAAAAATCGAGCCCTGGGGCACCCTCCGCGTTTTTACGATTTCTGTGTGGAACATAAATGACATGTCTTCATTCTGTTTTAAGCGCGCGCCTTGTCGATCATCTCTTCCCAGATGCCCTTGCTCTTCAAAATTAATTCGACTACTTCTCGTGCGGCGCCTTTGCCGCCGATGGCGCGCGTTACGTGGTGTGCTATGCGTTTCACTTCTGGTGCTGCGTCGCCTACCGCGACTGCCAAACCAACTCGGCGCATGATCGTGATATCGGGCAAGTCGTCACCGAGATAAGCCACCATCGATTCGGACGCTCCGGTTTTCTTGAGAATTTCTTCATACGCGGCAATCTTCTGGGCCTGGTGTTCATAGACAAATTCAATTTTCAGCTCTTTCGCGCGGTGCTGCAATGCTGCGCTTCCTCGCCCAGTAATTACGCCGGTACGAATTCCTGCTGTATGCGCGAGACTCAACCCCTGTCCATCATGCGCGTCAAACGTTTTGATTTCTTGCGCTGAGCCATCCGGCAGCGAAAGCAGCGTCACGCCGCCATTGGTGATGGTTCCGTCTACGTCCATCAAAAACACCGTGATCTGCTTTGCGCGCTTTGTTACTTTTGCTGTTATCCGCGCCGCGATTTTCTTCGCCGCTTTAGCCAATTAAAATCCTCCGCTGACTGCTCTGCTGGTACTGCTCGCTATTTACATCAATTCCAGGGTCCACAAATCATGCAGATGCACCACACCGAGGACTGCTTTTACTTCATCCACCACCACAATCGAAGTGATCTTGCGCTTCTCCATCAAATTTAAAGCCTCGCTGGCCAGCACATGCGGGCCAATTGTTTGCGCTCCGCGGGTCATGCAGTCTCCTGCGCGCATCTCCAGCGTGGCTCCGCGATGCTTTTCCATCAAGCGCCGCAAATCTCCATCCGTCAAAATGCCCGCCAATCTTCCATCTGGTTCTGTCACGGTGGTCATGCCCAGACCCTTCTTGCTCATCTCATGAAAGACATCCGGCATCATGGTCTCAGGGGATACGCGTGGCAAGTCATTGCCGGCGTGCATTAAGTGTTCCACGCGCAGTAGCTTTGATCCAAGCCGGCCGGCAGGATGCAGCGCTGCGAAATCATCGGGCTGAAATCCGCGTCGCTCTAGCAGCGCGACTGCCAGCGCGTCGCCAACCGCCATCGCCACGGTAGTGCTCGCCGTCGGCGCGAGATTTAGAGAGCAGGCTTCTTCTTTCACGCTTACGTCCAACACTACATCGCTGGCTTGCGCGAGCGTCGAGTCAGTTTTTCCCGTCAAGGTGACCAGCGAAATTTCCAGGCGCTTCAAGGCTTCGAGCAGCCGCACAATTTCTTCTGTTTCTCCGCCGTAGGAAACCGCCAGCAGCGCGTCGCCTCGTGCCAGCATGCCCAGATCTCCGTGCAGGGCTTCCGCGGGATGCAAAAAAAACGATGGTGTGCCGGTGCTTGAGAAGGTGGCGGAAATTTTTCGCCCGATCAAGCCGGACTTGCCCATGCCGCTGACCACGACGCGGCCCTTGCACGCAAACAAGACATCCACGGCGCGCTCAAAGCTGCCGTCGAGTCGCGCGAGCACATCTTGAATTGCTTGTGCTTCGATCTTGAGGACGCGACGCGCGCAATCAAGACTCATCGCGGACTCCAGGTTCGCACTAATTCAGCGAGCTGCTTCAATCGCTTGAGTAATGAAGGCAGCTGCGCAAGCGGCAATGCGTTGGGGCCATCCGAAAGCGCGGCGCTTGGATTGTCGTGGGTCTCCAGAAAAATTCCGTCCACACCGGCAGCTACCCCGGCGCGCGCCAGGGTTTCGATGAATTCCGGCTGCCCGCCGCTGGCGTGACCTTGGCCGCCGGGCAGCTGCACTGAATGAGTCACGTCATAGACTACTGGGTAGCCGAGTTTTTGCATTACCGGGAAGGCGCGCATATCCACGACTAAATTGTTGTAGCCAAATGATGCGCCGCGCTCGGTCAAAATAATTTGTTCATTTCCTGCGGCGGCGATTTTCTCGGCTACGTTGGTCATGTCCCAAGGTGAGAGGAACTGAGCTTTCTTTACGTTGATGATTCTCCCGGTTTTTGCGGCGGCTACCAGCAAATCGGTTTGGCGCGATAAGAATGCGGGGATCTGAAGGATGTCGCAGACTTCCGCAGCTGGCGCGGCCTGCGACCTTTCGTGAATATCGGTGAGCACCGGGACGCGAAAATCGTTTTTTATTTTCTTCAGAATGCGCAAGCCGTCCGCGAGTCCCGGGCCGCGAAAAGATTTCAGCGACGAGCGGTTGGCCTTGTCATAGGAAGCTTTAAAAATATAAGGCACAGCGCAATCGGCCGCGATGCGCGCGATCTTCTCGGCCATGCCGCATGCGTGCGACTCACTTTCAATCACGCATGGTCCGGCAATCAAAAACAGCGGATTGCCTGCGCCCAACCGCAGCGGGCCCAAGGCGATTTCATGCGGCGGATGCGGGCTCATGCGCCCCACACAATTTCAATCATTCGTGCCATGCGGAATACTGAAGATAACACGAAGGCTGCGACCGCAGTCAGTGCCGCGTCCGGCGCATTTCAATTCGGCCCGGGGGGTGCGTTGCTAGTGCGGGGGAAATATTTATGGATCGGTGGTCCAGCCCCATGGGGGTGGGGAGCCAGTTATGGGCCAATTTACAGTCGTAGGCAATCTTACCTGGTAGGGTTTTTTGAATGGAGGCGAGTTTGCGGGTTGGGGTGGGATTTCGGTTGTGGTTTGGGATGGCGCTGCGATTGGAGGATTTGAGGTTGCTGGAGTTGGCGGTGGTGGTGGGGTTAAGGCGACGGTTGTGGTTGGTGATGGGTAAGCCGGAGATTGGGGCGATGGTTGGGCGGCTATTTGCGGGACAGGGTTGTCTGTAATTACTGGCTTATCGGTAAACTCGGGTTTGTTGGTGGACGTGGGAGCGGCTGCCTGCAGCGCAGGAGGGGCCAGGGATTTGGGCTTTGCTCGTTCGGCCATTTGGGCGGCGGACATGGGAGTGCCGGCTTGGGGATAGGGGTCGTTGTATTGGGCCGGGAGGGTGCGGAGGAGAAGGCTGGTCAGGTAGCCGAGGACTGCGGCGCGACGGGGAGAGATGAGGTCGGCTGCCAACAGAGTATAGACGCGCTGCAGGGAGTCGTGGATTCCCTGAGCGTTCTGGAAGTTACAAGAGCGATTCAGGAGTTGGAAGGCGAAATCATCGGGGCCATTCGGGTGCGCTACCAAGTGGCGATGACAGAACATCTCTCTGGTGTCGACAACCCAGTTGCGGCATTGGCGACCGGCGTCAGAGAGATGATGGCAGCGATCATGACCGGGAACTGGTTTTTTGGATGCAGGCTTCATTTTTTGTCCTTATGTGGAAGGCGGGTGGTACCCCTACCCCGGGTGTTTTTGGCGAAAGAGTGCGCAAAGCGTTGAAAACAAAGGGTCGCGTTTGCAAAAAGTGGTAAAGAGTGCGCAAACTATTGGAAAGATTGGGGTTACAGGGTCGAGGATTGTGAGGGCTCGATTCATCGAACGGCGCAGCGGGGCGGCGCTTCCAGGACGCACAAATCGAATAGAGATTCCTCGATTGCGCAGACCGGCTACTTCGCAGGAGCGAAGTAGGAAGAAAAAGCCGGCCCTGCTTCGCTCGGAACGACCGTTGGTAGTGCGCTGCGGAGATCATTGCTTATTTTACTGTTTAGATATAGTAATTACTATTAATAGAAAGGACAGGCAGGGTGACTGTACTAACGGGCAAGACTTTGGAAGATGAATTCCCGAGTGACCGAAGACATGTTTGGTGAAGATTGACCCGGTTTAGATTCCCGACAAAAATCGAAGTCAAAGACCCCACGTGCAAAACCGGCAGGTGGGGCACCCTAATTCATTTCAATGACTAGTTTGTGGACCACTGGGCGAGATGAGGTGGATTGGAGATAAGCGTGAAGGTTGAAGGCGATTCCGCAGATTATTTTCGGCTACGCAACAGCCTCTCTTCATTGTTGACAGGGCTAATCCCTCATCGGTATAAGAGTGCGGGTGATGTCGGTCCTCGATAGTGGAAGGAGAGAAAAAATGAAAAAAAGAATGGTCGTGTGTGCATTCTGTTTGGCGGTCGCTTCCTCGGTATTTGCTCAGAAGAAAGAAGAAAGCCGAATTGCCAACTCGGCGGATGTGCTGCGGCAGTTGATTGCTGGGGACTTGCCGAAGAATATCCTTGACCAAGCCGATTGTGTGGTCATCTTCCCAAGCGTCAAGAAAGTAGCCGTTGGTATCGGCGGTAGCTATGGACGTGGCGTCATGGTTTGCCGCACGGGGGCAGAAATGAATGGCGACTGGGGTGCTCCGGCGATGTATAGGCTCGATCAAGGAAGCATTGGGATCCAGCTGGGGTCTACAGCCACCGATTTTGTACTTGTGGTCATGAATAAAAAAGGCGCGGAGCAAATCTTGAATGGAAAGACAAAACTGGGAACAAATGCCGCTGCGGCTGCCGGTCCTACAGGTGCGCAGGCAACGGCTTACAATGCCAGCGCTATGAAAGCCGATGTTCTGACGTATTCACGTTCCAAGGGATTGTTTGCCGGCGTGTCCTTGGACGGTGCGTCGATGGACAGCGATAACGATGCCAACAAATCTCTTTATGGCAAAGAGGTAAGTGCCAAAGACATCGTGGAAGGTGGGCAAGCTCCGACTGCCGCGGCCAAACCGTTAGATGAAGTACTGACCAAGGCGTCGCCAGCTCGCAAATAGAAAGCGGCTAGTGTCGAGCGGCCACGAACTGGCTACGAAAAGTTCTAAAATCGTCACCTTTGGCGCTCTTGTCGTATCCAGAAAACGTTACGTGTGCCCCTGCATTCTTTGGTGTTGGCCGACATTCACTCACGCTGCGTTCGAGATTCTGGTGTCGTGAGTGAATGTCGTCTCCTGTTTTAATCGCCAGCTTGGGCAGCTTGGTTGGCTACGATTGTTTGCTGCCGGTCCTGGGCTAGTTGTTGTTCTTCTTGTTTGGGATAGACGAGTTCATGGCCGCTGGTGTTGCCGGGATAAAACCACTTCACGAGCGTTTCGGGCCTTCCCTCCGATCGTTCCGCCAGGACAAGGGCGGTGTTTCCGGTGGGCTGGCGGCGTTCGGCTGTAACGGTCTGAAGAGTCGCGTACAGACGAGTGCCTTCAGCATTGAAAATATGAACCACGTTCAGGTCGTTGGGGTCCGCCAATTGGAACAGATAGGTTCCGGCCGGCAAAATCTGCCCTGGAATTTCTATCGGCTGGTTGAATGTAATTTTAGTTAACTGGTTGGCTTCATCGGCATGTGCAGCAACCTCCAGGAACAGCACCGATGCGACTGCGAAAGCAATTAGCAAAGCAACTTTGTTGATTTTCATTTTCTTATCTCCTTTTCATTTATCGATTCGAATTTAATTTTGAAGCGTGTTAGATCATGTGCTTCAGGACCTTGCCGGTGCCCTTTACCGTAGCCTTCGTCGCTTTGTAAGTGCCCTTGGCTGTCCCTTTGGCGGCCCGGGTGACAACGTGTTCGGCCCCGAATGACGCACCTCCGACAGCCAAACAAAATGCGAGTACGGTAATGAGTTTTTTCATGACGTCTCCTTTATGGGTGGTGCGGCTGAGTGCTGTGGAATGCGAGTAGCTCGCGTTCCAGAACCAAGCTAACGTGATTCTCACCGTCATCGCGCCCTTGTTTTTTCACAGCCGGGATAAAAGCAGACCGGATGCCAAACACAGAAGGAACTGCAGATTGTGTGTAAGCGATTTATTTTCGGGAGATTAGGAGCGGCGGATAGCAGAATCGGAGGAGTGCGTGTAGGGCGGGAAGTGTCGGTATGTTGTATCGGTGTCAGTTTCGTGCCGCTCTAATGGCGCCGCGAGGATTACGTAACGTAATGCATTCAGATTAGTTACTAGGAAGTGCAAGGATGCTCAGCTCACGAGGTAGGCAGAGAATAAATCAATTGCGACCTCGTATCTAGCTGCTGTGTTTCCGGCATCAAACGGTTTTCACGGGAATGACTATAGGGAGGCGTACATCATGAATTCCAAGCAAGTGGTTCTCATTACGGGCTCCAGCACCGGGTTCGGCAGATTGTTCACAAAAACTTTGGCTCGCAACGGTCACACCGTTTTCGCGACGATGCGCGACCCTGGAGGCCGCAACGCCAAGAATGCCTCTGAAATCCGTACGCTGGCGCAAAGTGAGTCGCTGCCAATACACGTTCTTGAGCTGGATGTGACTGATGACGCTTCGGTGGAGCGGGCGGTAGATTCAGCGGTGACCAAAGCCGGACGCATCGATGTGGCGATCAACAATGCCGGCTACCTCCTTACGGGGCTGGAGGAAGCGGTCACCACGGAGCAAGCACGGAGGTTGATGGACACCAATTTTCTTGGCCCGGTGCGCGTAAATCGCGCGGTGCTTCCGCATATGCGACGCCAACGCAGCGGCGTGCTGATGCACATCAGCAGCGGGGCGGGTCGGGTGGTTCTTCCTTCCGTGGGTTTCTATTGCGCCAGCAAATTCGCACTGGAGGCGTTGGCCGAGGCCTATAGCTATGAACTTGCGTCGCGAGGAATTGAATCCGTGATTGTGCAACCTGGCGCGTATGAGACTGACGTTTTCGGCAATACGGTGACGGCTGCCGACGAGAGTCGCACCAGCGCGTACGGCGCTGCTAAGGAGATTCCCGCGAAGGTTGGCGCGGCACTTTCCTCTGGAGCTGGCAACGCTCAGGAGGTCGCGGATGTGGTTCT
>JAUTXJ010000191.1 GCA_030838075.1 Acidobacteriaceae bacterium | reverse complement strand
TCGCGACTGGTACATCTGGCGCGACGGCAAAAACGGCGGCCCTCCCAACAACTGGCAATCTGAATTCGGCGTGCCTGCCTGGACCTTCGACAAAAAAACCGGCCAATACTATTACAATTATTTTTATCCCCAGCAGCCCGACCTCAATTGGCGCAATCCCGCGGTAAAAGACGCCATGCTCGACGTGACGCGCTTCTGGTACAAGCGCGGCGTTGCCGGCTTTCGTCTCGATGCCGTGGACACCCTCTTTGAAGATCCCAACTTGACCGACAATCCTCCGTCGCCCGGGAAAGACAAGTTCGGCCGCCCCAACTTTGCGCGCATACACAACACCAAACTCCCTGAAGTGCATGACGTCTTGCAGGACCTCCGCAAGATTGCCGACCAATACGACGCCGTGCTGATCGGAGAAACCTGGACAAAAGACATTACCGAACTAAAAAATTATTACGGCGAGAACAGCAACGAACTGCAAATGCCCATGGACCTGATGTTCGGCACGGTAAACAAGCTGTCCGCGCCAGAATTTCGTCGCCAGATCGCCGCAGTCGATTCCGCCGGCGGTTGGCCCGTCTTTGTCATCAGCAATCACGACATGGTGCGCTCCTACAATCGCTACGGAGATGGCGTACACAACGACGAAATCGCTAAGCTCATGGCCTCGCTTTACCTCACCCTCCGCGGCAGCCCCATCATGTATTACGGCGAAGAACTGGGCATGCAAAACAACGACCCCAAACGCAAGGAAGACGTCAAAGATCCCCAAGGCATAACCGGCTGGCCCGGCGAAATCGGCCGCGATGGTGAACGCACTCCCATGCAATGGAGCGACGCCAAAAACGCGGGCTTCAGCAACGCGAAGCCTTGGCTGCCAGTGCCTCCCAACTACAAAACCCACAACGTCGCTGCCGAATCCAAAGATCCCAATTCCATTCTCAGCGTCTACCGCCAACTCCTCACCATGCGCCACAACGAACCCGCGCTCGTCAACGGAACCTACACCGCCCTAAACGAAGACGACCCCAACGTCCTTTCCTATCTGCGCAAAGACAATAACGAAGCCATCCTGGTCCTGCTCAATATGTCCAACTCCCCACAAAAAATAAAATTGAATCTAGCCCCACAGGGCTTTGCATCTCCTAAATTAACGGTCCTGCTGTCGACTTTTCAGCAACCCACCTCAGCAGCCCCAGCCGACGCGGTAAATCTCCCGCCCTTCGGAGCCTTAATCACAAAAATAACAAAATAAGTTATAGCTAAATCATCAAAACTCAGGTTTGACCGTCAAATTTATAACCCAAGGTCGTCAGTTCCTACATTCTGACTTCCGCAACCATTTGGACGATTCGAAGGCCGGGCATAGGCGCCCGGCCCGTTTTATTGATGGAGACGTCAGACGTCTGTTCGGTGAGATTTGATTTCTATAGCTGCTCGAAGATCGATAAACCGGATGGCATCACTTCAATCTGACCTGCCCAACCATTTGTTAGTAACTCTGACAGTAAGACCACCTTCGTGTTGACACATTCTTGCGACACTGGAGCCCATGTCTGTAAGCATGAATTAATTGAATGCTCCCAAGTCATCTGTCCTCTCCCCCCGCCCGTACGATTGCGTCAGCGGTTGTTGCGAACGCAAAAGCGAATGGCGGCCATGACGCCCTAAGCTTGCAACTTTACGATAGTCACTATAATGTTAGGGTAACTATCAAATGCCATATTGCAGCGGCCCATATTTTTAGGAGGCAGAATAGCGATGCGCCGCACCAAAAATGCGGTAAGACGAACGCACTCGGCAGCCTCGAGGAGTTCCAACGAGTCGCGAACAGCAAAGAAAGGGCGGGACCGTGCGAGCATCGGGCGGAGAAATGAGCCCGGTCTTCGTGAGCGCAAGAAGGCACGCCTCCGCCAGCAGATCGTCGAAACGGCGCTGCATCTTTTCCGCCAACACGGGTACGAGAACACGCGGATCGACGACATAGTGCAAACCCTGGAAATCAGCCAGCCGACGTTTTTTCGCTATTTCCCCAGCAAGGATGCGGTGCTGCGCGAAGTGGGCCGCCGGGCGTTTGCCCGGCAAGCCGAAAGCCTGAGGTCTGAACTAGCTATCAAGGCCACTACCGAGCAGCGCTTGCGGCGGTTTTATGAAACCTTAGGGAATGTAACCGAGGTGGGGCGCCCACTGTGGCAAGCAGTCATTCTGGCCGGGGCGATGGACCCAGTGCGCTCACCGGAGTTGCGCGGTGCGGAGGCGGCCACAGTTAGATTGCTTCGTGAAATCATCGCCGAAGGGCAGAAGAATGGCGAGGTGACGGTGGATTTTCCGACCGTGCACTTGGCCGAATTTATGGAAGGACTTTTCAACACCGTGGTTCGCCAGTGGGCCGTTGACCTTACGGGACCTCACAAACTCACCGAGCGCGTGCATAATGCAGTGGAATTTTTCTTGCGCGGCGCTAAACCGTAAAAATCGTTTCGACTTTGTCGAGGGCACAAAAGTCAGCGCGACTTCCGCGAGCGTAGATCACGCATCCGTGGTGTTTCGAGGTATCGGCAATGAAAGCAGCGATCCTGCGTGAATTCAAAGCGCCACTCACAATTGAAGAGGTCGAAACTCCCAAGCTCGAGGCTCACGAAGTGCTGATCGAAGTGGAAGCGTGTGGCGTATGCCACTCGGATCTGCATGTGGCGGATGGCGACTGGCCGCAGATCGTGCCAATCACGAAAAGACCGTTGGTCCTTGGACACGAAATCGCAGGCCGCGTTGTGGAAAAGGGAGCTGCGGTTACGAATCTGGAGTTGGGCGACAGAGTGGGCGTAGCGTGGATGCACTGGACCTGCGGGGAGTGCGGATTTTGTCGTGAAGGTAATGAAAACCTTTGCGCCAAACAAAAGATTACCGGAGTGACGGTAGACGGCGGTTACGCCGAATTCGTAAAGGCGCCCGCGAGCCACGCGTTGAAGATTCCAGACGGGCTTTCCTGCGTCGAGGCTGCACCACTCTTTTGCGCCGGGGTCACGGTGTACCGAGCCTTGCGGCGGGCCAAGATCGACGCCGGACAGCGCTTGGCAATTTTTGGAATTGGTGGGCTCGGCCATTTGGCGGTGCAAATTGGTCACG
>JAUTXJ010000142.1 GCA_030838075.1 Acidobacteriaceae bacterium | reverse complement strand
ATTGGTAGCGCCGCTCTCGCCAATCGGTGCGTTCAGGTGCGCCAGAATTTTCTCCGCGCTTTTCCGCGTGATTACCCGGCTCAAACCTTCCACGCCCGCGCGTTGCACATTCGCCACACTGCCAAACTGCCGCAGCAGCCTCTGCGCCGTCAGCCGCCCAACTCCCGGAATATCGCGAAGCGCCGTTTTAGTCTGCCTTTTTCCTCGCCGCAAGCGATGAAATGTCACCGCGAACCGGTGCGTCTCATCGCGAATCTGCTGAATCAAATGCAGCACCGGCGAATGATGATCCAGCACGCATGGCTCATCTTCCTGCCCATAGATATATAAAATTTCTTCACGTTTCGCGATGCTCGCAAGCGGCTGGTTAATAATCTGCAACGCCTCCAGCGCCTGTGCCGCTGCCCGCAATTGTCCGATCCCCCCATCGATCAAAATCAAATTGGGCATCGCGCGCTTTTCCGTCAACACCCGGCTATACCGCCGCGCGACCGCCTCGCGCATACTCGCAAAATCATCATTCTTCGCGGGCTCTCCTTGCACGCCGCCTTCACCGCGAATAATAAATTTGCGGTAATCCGATTTCTTCATCCGCCCGTTTTCCCATACCACCATGGACGCCACTGTATCTGTCCCCTGGATATGTGAAATATCAAAACTCTCAATGCGCTGCGGCTCTTCCGGCAAATTCAGCGCCGCCTGCACCGCTTCACTGATCGCTTTGGACGTAGGTTTCAGCACCCGGAAGCGCTGCTCAAAAGAATGTGCCGCATTATTTTCCACCAGATCGAGAAACGCCCGCTTCGAACCCCGTTGCGGAGTAAAAATCTCCACCTTGTGCCCGGCACGCTCTGACAACGCCTCTTCCAAAAGTGCGCGGTCTTCAAAGTCCACCGGCACATGAATCGCCTTCGGAAGATACGCCGCCTCCAGGTAGATTTGTTTCAACAGCGAAGGCACAAATTCCCTGGGATCGAATTCATCCAGGTCTTCCCAGTAATATTCCCGGCGGTCCATCGCTCGCCCGCCACGCAAGTGAAAAAGATTCGCCGCCACCAGCGGAGCCTCTACGTGATAAGCGAGCACATCTGTATCGTCCCCTTGCGATGACGCAATGCGCTGCCGCTCTTCGATGTCCTCTAATGTCCGCAGCAAATCGCGATAAGCGCCGGCCTGCTCATACAACTCCTGCTCCGCAGCCGCAGCCATCCGTTGCTCAAGGCTCTTCATCAAATCGTGCCGGCGTCCCTCCAAGAACAACCGCACATCGCGCGCAGCTTCGGCATAGCGTTCTTCGGTCGTCAATCCATCCACGCACGGTCCCTGGCACCGCTTGATGTAATACTGCAAACAAGGACGCGGATGGCTGCGCGTCAAATCCACAGTGCACGACGGCACCAGGAAGCGTTTGTGAATGAAATGTAAAATTCGCCGAGCCAGACTGGCTGGAAAATACGGCCCAAAATAAAGCGAACCATCCTTCTTCACTCGCCGCGTAAAATAGACCCGTGGAAACTTTTCCGAAGCCGTGAATTTTATGTACGGATAAGTCTTGTCATCGCGCAGCAAAACGTTAAATTTCGGCCGGTGCTGCTTGATAAGATTGTGTTCGAGCGCCAAAGCTTCCCGCGCATTGGCCACCAGAATGGTCTCGAGGTCGGCAATCTCTCGCGCCAACGACCCGGTCTTGGCATTGACCCAGCTCGATTCCAAAAAGTACGAACGCACCCGGCTTCGCAATGAAATCGCTTTGCCAACGTACAGAACTGTCCCGCCGGCATCCCGGAATAGATACACTCCCGGCGCATCAGGCAACAACGCCGCTTTTTCACGTGGTTCCATACTATTTATTCATCGCATCGCGCAACACGCCATGCAATTGCCCCATACAACTACTATGATACTAAAGTGAATCGGAGAGAGTGGGCCGCGTGAGGGAATCTGGCCATCAAGGCCGGAAATTGAAGCTGACCGGTCTGTTAAATCGGATGCCTATACTTTTCCATCAGATGCACCGTTCGCCGTTGCGCCTCAACACCATCTCACGATGTCTGTTGCCCGTAGCCGCATTGGTTCTTTTGACCGCACCCGTATCGCAAGCCCAGGATTCGCAAGGCGAATCCTCATCCACCGCCCCCAAACCGCTGCCACCCGGAGCGCCAGATTCACCCCATCCAAAATCCTCGAACAAAAAATCCAAAGATAAAGATACGCCAACCAATTCCGCAACCGATCAACCCACCTGGGACCCGCTGCGCGCGGAAAAAGATCTTGAAGTCGGGCAATTTTATCTAAAGAAGGGCGATCTGGACGCCGCTATCGACCGTTTCCAGGACGCCGCCGCCGCAAAACCGGGCTTCGCGATTCCCTATCGCTATCTAGGCGAAGCTCAGGAAAAGCGAGGCGATAAACAAGAAGCCTTGAAATCCTATCGCCGCTATCTCGATCTCTATCCGCACGCGGAAGACGCCAAAAAGATTCAGAAAAAAATCGATAAACTTTGGAGTGAAGTCGGAAAGAAAGACAAATCAGCGGGTTAGGCGATCCAGCGCTCGACGCGCGCGTTCAAATCCCACAAAGCGTTTCTCCTCTTCGCGAAATTCCCGTGAATGCGATACTAAGCTGCAACCCGATCGCCGCGTCGGATGTTTCACGTGCAGCATCTCGTGAAATAAAACATACTCCACCGCGCAAGCCGGCACTCCCGGACGATCCATCCGCCTGTTCAACAAAATCTGGTTCGGTCCCGGATCGTAGCACCCAAATTGGCGCCGCCAGCTCCGCACGCTCCAGCCGATTCGCGGCCGCTGCAACGCACCATCAAAATATTTCAAGTTCAGTTCATCGAATAATTTTGAAAGATCGAAGTGGCGTCCCTGTGGATCGCTTTGCCGTACTCGCACTCGCCCGCTTCGCATCCGGCTGATTCGGTTGCGAGTCTTATGCGAACGCGCATACTCGAGGTACGGCTCAACCACATCTCGCGGCGCTTTTCGCCGGTAAACCCGCGACAACAGCAGCGCGGCTCCCCCTTCCAATACCGGCAGTGGCGCGCGTTGCAGTAAATCTGAAAATCGCACGTACATCGCCTCTTCGCGCCGGCGAATCGTCAACACCAAGCTGGAATAGGGATAGAATTCCACCCGAAAACGCGGCGGACGCCCATTACACCCAAGCCGCGTAAACACTCGCTGAAACAGCGCACTGCCCCCGGGCACCTGCAAAACTTCATAACGTTTCATAACGCGTCGCGTTGCGATCCCTCTTAATTCTTGCGGCGAACCGGCGGAGCTGCCACTTTCTTAGTGGCCTTCTTCGACTCATTCATCGCGTCTCGTGTCCCTTCGATCGCATCGTCAAGATTACTTTTGCACTCTTCCAGGTCCGGTGCGCCAGCGGCCGCCAATTTCTCCAACACCGCCAAAAACGCTTTCGACTGGGTAGCCATCAAATCGACCGCTGCTCTGATATTTTCCTGCTTCTCGATTCCCAATTGAATCAAATCCGCCGCGTCGTCGACACATCCTCCGTACGCGTTTAACAGTGAATTCAGCATATCAATGTGCCGCGTCCCGGATGGATGGTCCAGCTCATACTGAAACTTTTTTAGCCGGTCATCCGCGAAAGTCAAAAACAGTTTTACGCGCTCATTGCTAGTTTCCGCATCCCGAATCTTGTCCGCCTCCAGCGCCGACAGATAATCTTTTTGTTCCTGTTGCGCCCGTGCGGAGCCTCCGACAAATAGCATCAAACCAAACATCGCGCTAACAATTTTACCTGACACTTTCATCTCTGGTCCTCAGCGGGATTCGCCGGATGCTCCGGATTTGTAGACGGCGCTTTCGGTGCTGCTGGTTCCCCGTCGCGATGATGGAAAAGCATCCGGATCAATTCCCTATCCATGGAATCAAGATCGCTCCGAACTATCTGCATCGGGGGCTGATACTCTTCGGGCACCCGCAAAATAATTTCATCCGCCTCGCGAATTCCCCGCCGCACGTGAATCTCCAATTGACGATAACCGTTTGAATCCTTCTGCGCGTCGGCGCGTTTTTTCTTCAAACCCTCCAGTGCCACGCGTACGTTGTCGCGATATTTTTCAAGAACGATTCCCACTGTGCTTAGGTCATTCGCTTTAAAAGCTCGTCGCGCCTCATCGAATTCCGCGTCACCCAATTTTTCAAGCAATTTGGCGCGGCGCACCGGGTTTTGCTCGTGATCAAAACGTGCTTGCATCTCGCTAAGTTTGTCGCCGGCAACCGCGGCACCGGCCACCCAACACATCACTGCCGCGCCCACCCACATCCCGCAGCTCACTCGCCGGACCATCATCCTTACCTTTTATGTTCCAACACCTTGCGCAATATTTTGCTGCGTTCCTGTGCCTGCCACTCTTGGTCGGCGTTTTGCCCCTGATCCAAACTCAAAAATTTCTGATAAGCCTCCAGCGCCGGCTTCGGTTGATTCAGCTTATCGTAGCAGAGCCCCCGAATAAACCATCCCCCAGCGCCCGGCGTTTCCATTTTTGCAATTTGATCCAACGTCGCGAGCGTGGAGACGCAATCTCCGGACAAATAGTAGGAGCTGCTCAAATCCTTCCAGTACGCCACATTTCCCGCGTCCAACTGCAAAGCCACCTTCAGTTCTTTCAGGGCGTCAGGAAAATCTCGTTTCTGTAGATAAATGCGCCCTAGCCCGCCATGCAGTTGCGCATCTCGCGGCGAAAGTGCGACCGCCTTGTTAAGCGTAGCGATGGCGTCGTCCCATTTTTTCTGCGCAACTTGAATATCCGCGCGCATTCTCATTGCATCCAGATTTGGCGGCGTATTTGCGCCCTGACCGGCTTCGGCTCGGTTAAGGTCCGCGAGCGCCACATCATATTGCTGATGCTCCACCAGCAGGTGCACCAGCCGCGCGCGTGCCCCGGAATCTGTGGGCTGCACCGCCAGATAGCTGCGATACGCATCCGCGGCCTCCGGCTTTTTCTGCGCAGCCAGGCATTCCGCGACGCCCA
>JAUTXJ010000128.1 GCA_030838075.1 Acidobacteriaceae bacterium | reverse complement strand
CAATTACGCTTTCTTCGTTGTGAGCAGGAATCAAAACTGTCACGTCCGGTGGCGGATCAGGCATAACGTAATGATCTGGGCGAAGTTTTTCTATCAACGCCAGAATGCCGATGACCAGCGCGCGGCCGCTTACCAAAATTATTCCTACAACGAAGACGGTGGCAAAACCTACGCGGAACCAGCGGTACAAACTGAAGATGAATCCATCCGCGCGCGCTTCGAATCGCTCTTGTGGGGATAGCGGAAGCATCATCGATACGCGTGTTTTGTGCAGCAAATCCGGGACAGATACGAACTGGTAGCCTTGGGCACGCAGCCGATCGATCACTTGAGGTAAGGCCGCGACGGTTTGGCTGCGGTCACCGCCGCCGTCGTGGAAAAGGATAATGTTGCCTTCACTCGCCTGGGTCAGGACGTTATCGACTATTTCGGATGCGGGAACTTGTTTGCCGCCGGGAGACTTCCAATCGTGGGGATCAATTTTTTGGCCCACGATGACGTAGCCCATATCCTGCGCGAGCGGCAGTTGCGCCACTTCCTCGGCGTATTCCGGTTCATGGTCGATACCGTAGGGTGGACGGAACAGAATCGATTTAACGGCGAGGGTGCTTTCGATTAGCCGCTGGGTTAAATTCAATTCCCAACGCAACTGAGTGTGCGAAATATCGTCGAAGTTCGGATGGGTGTAAGTGTGGTTCCCCACCTCGTGGCCTTCCGCATACTCGCGCTTGAGCAATTCGGGCCACTGGCTTCCGGAGACGCCAACAATAAAAAATGTAGCGGGCACATTTTTTGCTTTAAGCACATCCAGAATTTTGGGAGTCCATCGAGTGTCGGGACCATCGTCAAAGGTGATGGCCAATTTCTTTTTGGCAGCGCCGAGTTGATCGATGTGATAGGCAAGGGGATAAATTTCGAACTTTTCCCCAGTGAAGAGATCGCTGGTGGGGTCGTATGTAAAACTGCGGCGGCCGTGTTTAGGAATATCGATGAAGTGCCAAATGTCACCATCGCCTTCCAAAATCAGGTCTGGCCCGGGCGGAATATCGGTGATCTTGTTGCGAACGGCATCGCTGGGGCGCGTCGACCAGATTGGCCACATGGAGGTATCCGCGGAGCCCAGCCGCCACAATGCTGTGCCTTGAACACCCATGCGTTCATTGGCTCGGAGCTGGTTGTAAGCTGTCAGAGCATCGAGCATCCACACTTGGTGGACGTGGTCGTGGTCGTCATTGTAGGAATAATGCGGGTTGAGAGAGACGGAATCGAACTCCACGGCAGTCTCGGATTCGGAGGCGCGAACCAAGGCTTCCTGAATGGTCAAGGATTCCGCGACTTCCTGTTTTTTCTTCGGCGCAAGTGACCAGTCGTAAGCGTAATTGCCGATGGCGGAGATGACTTTTTGTGCCGGTACAATTTTTAGTATTTGGCTGAGATTTTCCACATACCAATCTTGTCCGGCGATGGGTCCGGGCGGTGATGTGAGCCAATGTTGATCGTAATTCATCAACACCAGGGCATCGCATTGTTTGCCAAAGAATGCGTAGTCGTAAGCGTCGTCGCGCGCGGGAAGGGCGACCATCAGCTTGAGGTTCGCGGAATGTAAGGCGGCGGCAAGCTCAGCGGCAAACTTTTTGAAATGCCCCTGGCTTTCGTCGGGTACTTCCTCAAAGTCGACCACGATTCCGGATTCGTGTGCTTTGGTGGCGTACTCCACCATGTCGCGTTCAAGGCTGTGCCTGGCATTCGGGCTGGCAAGCATCTCGGCCAATTCCTTGGTGTGCCAATTGACGCCGTCGTAGTTGTTGACGAGGGCCATCATGGGAATTTCAATGTTTACGGATTTCATCCATTGATGAAGCTTGTCTTCTTTGAGAATGGCGATGGCCTGGTCGGGAGTAGCCTTGGTGGTATTCTGTCCGTTCTCATAGTCAACGATGGTGATCGCGCCATCAGCGGTTACAGAATGAAGTTGCTCAGGAATGAGAAGGTCGATGTCCTTGTAATGGCCTTTTAGCGAAGCCATGCTATTGGGATCCCAGCTTACAAAAAATGCGGCGTGAAGAGGATCGTAACTGGCTGGCACGGACCCGATGGAGGCCACGCGACGCTTGCGTCCTTCGCGCACGGGCAGCAATTTGGCAGTGGACTTCAGCTTAAGCGGATGAAAACCAGGCTTAGTGTCCGGCAGCAAGCCGGCGGGCAGATCGACGCTGACAGCCACAGTCACAAAGAAATAGGTAAGCGCCACCGTGAGCAGCACAGCGAAGATTTCCATGACGCGCCGGGTGCGGCGCCAGCGCACACGCTCTGCGTCATAAAATATAGGCCCGCGTTCCTTCATGAAACCTTTCGACCCAAGGGCACGGCAGGGTTATTTATCCGCTCCGGTGTTGGAGCGCAGTGCTTGAATCCGTCTGCACTATTGTAAGATGCGGTTCATTCATGCGGCGAAATTTCTCCAGTGTTATTGCCGCGCTTGCGGCAGGCGCGTGCTTGCGTTTTTTCTTCGTGCTGAAATATCCGGCCGGGTCCGGGGACTCGGTACTTTACGAGCAAATCGCGACGAACTGGCTGAAGTATCAGGTGTACGCCATGAATGTAGGCGGCGCCATTACTCCGGTGGATATCAGGGTGCCCGGGTACCCGGCGTTTCTTGCAGTGATTTATTGGTTGAGCGGGAAAACAGGGCCGGATGCGCGGTTTTGGGTGATGACCGCGCAGGTGGTGGTGGATTTGTTTACATGTGTGGCCGCTGCGTGCTTAGCGGCGACGCTTTTGGCTTTGGCGACCGGGAGGGTTTACCGGTGGCGAGTTTTTTTGCTTGTCTTGTGGCTGACCGCATTGTGTCCCTTCACGGCCAATTATGTGGCGGTTCCGCTTACTGAAACAGTCGCGACATTTTTCACCACGCTGACCGTTCTGTTTTTATGCCTCCTCTTATTACGGCTTCGAGGCTCGACTTTTTGGGCGGCGGATAACGCTGTCGATCTGCATTTCAAGGGAGAATGGTTTGCCGCGTTCGCAGGAATTTCCGCGGGCATCGGCACACTCTTCAGGCCAGAAACGCCTTTGTTACTTATGACCGCATGCGTGGTACTTGCCTGGGTTTTTTCCCGGAGAGGCCGCTGGTCGAGCCAGTGGCGTGAAATGATTCGCGTTTTTGCGTTCATGGCGGCTGGATGCTTATTTCCGCTCATGCCGTGGGTCATTCGCAATGCCATTACCTTGCATGAAGCGCAGCTCCTAGCGCCGAAGAATTCGAATTTGCCTGGTGAATTGGTGCCCTTTGGTTTCATGGCTTGGGAAAAAACGTGGCTATTTCGGGTGCGCGAAGTTTACCTGGTGGCCTGGAAGCTGAACGATCAGCCGATAGATATGGAAGATATTCCCGCGCGAGCGTTTGATACACCAGAGGAAAAAGCACGCGTGGCGGCGTTGCTTGAGCCGTACAACGATGAGGTGACACTCACGCCGGAAGAGGATGCGGGTTTCGCGCAATTAGCCAGAGAGCGGACGGCGCGACATCCACTGCGAACGTATTTGTGGCTACCCGCGGCGCGAAGTTTTATCTTGTGGTTTTCTCCGCGGATCGAGTTGTTGCCATTGTCGGGGCAAGTATTTCCTTTAGCGGAGGCGTGGGAAAACGATCCGATAGACCAAGTGGTTACAGCGGGATTTGAATTTTTGATTGCGCTATACGTGTTGTTCGGCGCTTGGGGTGCGGTGCTGTTGTGGAAGCACTCCCCGGCTAGAGTCGCGGTGACGATAATCGTGGGCTACATCGTGGTGCGTACGGTGTTTATGGCAACGCTTGAAACACCCGAGCCGCGCTACATGCTGGTTTGTTTCCCGGCATTGCTGGCTATGGCGGCGCAAGTCTTTGCGGGTGAGAGCCCTAAAGAAGAGGCTTCGTCCGCGGCTGCACCTCATATTAATGAAGCGTGCTAACGTTCTTCGACGGGCTCGGGATGGATGGTCACACGATGTATTTGCGGAAAATGTTCTTTCACACGGTCGACCAATGCGGCGGTTACATCGTGGATTTTGTTGATGGGTAAATCGCTTCGCATGGCGCAGTGGCAGGACACCAGGATGCGGTGTTCCACCTGGCGCACGCGGGCATCATGACAATTCACCAATTCATCGTATTCTGAAGGCAGCGAATTCAAAAACTCCTCTACCGCTCCCGCCAGCTGTTTCATTTCACCCAGACCGGCATCAGGAGTGGCAATGTGGGTCCCTAAGGGCTCGATATGAATATTTACCTCGGTCGGCGCATCGCGTAAAGCGCGAATGCCTTCTTCGAGTTTAGTGGCCTGCCTATGGGCCTCGCGCAGAGGTAAATTCTCGTCAACTTCGAGATGCAATTCGATAAAGAGCTTGCCGCTTTGTTGCAAAGCGGTCAGGTCGTGAATCGCCAGTCCGAGGCGTTGCGCCAGCGCGCGGATGGATTCGAACAGGTGCTCGCCTTGAGGCGCGCGCGGCTCGGCATGCACCATAACATCGGATGGCACAATTTCGCCGATACGTTTCTCGATGGCATCGCTCAGCGCATGGACCTGTTCGAGACTGGTGGTGCGAGCGACGCTCACGGTGGCATCGACGAAATGACGATTACCTGAGCGGCGGACCCGCACGCGATCAACATCCAGGACCCCTTCCATGCGGGCCACGGCACGGGCGATTTCCTGGCGAAGGCCTTCTGGCGCGGCATCCACGAGCGCGTCGAGGGTGCGCCTGCCAAGCCGCGATCCCACCCACAGAATCACGCCTGCGACCGCCAAACCTGCGATGGCGTCCGCATACACAAGCCAGGGAAGATTCCACATTTCACCGGCCCAGACGAGTCCAATGCCGGTGATGACGACGATGGTGCTCCAGACGTCCGTTGAAAAATGCAGAGCGTCCGCTTCGATTGCCTCGCTGTGGTATTTGCGTGCGACGTGACCCAGTGCTTTCGCGCGGGTGATATCGATCGATAGAGCAACCAGCAGGATCAGCACTGCAGTGACACTCGGTTGAATATGAACGTGGTGGAAGAACAAGCGGTCGATGCCTTCGTAGATGATGAATACGGCGGTAATGAGGAGCAATGCGGTTTCCACGAAGGCCGAAAAATTTTCAAATTTGCCGTGACCGTACGGATGCCCCTCGTCTGCAGGCTGATCCGACATGCGCACGGAGAGATAAGTGATAATGGCGGCCAGGAAATCCAGACCAGAATGCAGCGCTTCGGACAACACGCCAAGGCTGCCGGTGCGCACGACCAAAAAAGTTTTGAGGGATAGCAACACCACTGCCGAGCCCACGCTTAATAGTGCGGCATGCTTCTTTTCCCGGACCTCCAGGTTTTGCAGAATGGCCATCAGGTTTGCCTAGACTATCCTAAGTTTAAGGAGTTTATGGTCACACGTTGAGAAGACGTGCTTTGGAGGGCTGAGAAAGGCCAAGGGATGGAGGGCCTAACCTTTGCGCGGGAGGAATCGCAGCGCGGCGGAATTCATACAATAACGGAGGCCTGTAGGCCGCGGTCCGTCTGTAAAAACGTGACCAAGATGGGCGTCGCAGAGAGTGCACCTTACCGTGGTACGCACTACCCCGTAGGAGAAATCTTTTTGTTCGCGGACGTTTTCTTTGGCGATAGGCTGGAAAAAACTGGGCCATCCGGTGCCGGAGTCAAACTTGGCCCGGGAATCAAACAGCGCATTGTCGCAATCGATACAACGGTAAAGGCCGGTGCGGTGCTCATTGTCCAGCGCGCCGGTGAAAGCCCATTCCGTGGCGGCACGGCGGGTGACATCAAATTGCAAGGCGGTAAGTTGAGACTTCCACTGCGCGGTGCTCTTTTGTACTTTGGCGGTCGTTAAGGCGCCTAGAGAAGTGCCGTCGTCCGCAAATTTTATGATTTTTACGGGCCCTGGACCAGTAGTTGATTCCACGCCGTCCGCGAAAGCGGATGAACAAACCCGTTCGACGCCCATGAGCATGCCGTAGCCGCCCAGCGTTGCGGCTGCGTATATGAAGCAGCGTCTTGTAAATTCCTTCATGGATGCTGGCTCAAAAATTGCAGTTTCCGCGGCCAAAATCGCCACGAAGCTTACTTTGACGCGGTCATCGGCGGCGGAGCCACGAGTGGCAAGCGCTTGGGCTCGCCGCGCGCTCCCCTCACTTCGATTTCTTCAAAGAGGAGCGAAGGCGCGACAATCGATGCTGGCAAACCGTTTTGCGCGGAGCCAAAGGCCCCGAGGGCGGTACCTGCGAATCCGTTTATCTGGCTCTGCATGTAGTTATAAACATAATTGTCGTTGCCGATTCCAGCGATATTGCGAATCGCTCGGGAATTTACGCCGATCAGCCGCGCACCCCGGATAATCTCTTCGCGTCCACCTTCCGGGTACACGCGATAAACCACCAGAGGCAGGCGGTCGCCTGTGCCAGCACCGCCGCCGTAGCTTGCAAGCAAGCTTTGAAAATCATCCTGATGCAGCAGGCTGATGGTGGGATTATCCATCTCGCGAACGATGAGGCAGTAGGCCAGCTTCTGATCGCGACATTCGTTTAGGAATTTCTTTTTCAAGTCCGCCGGCGACATGGTCTCTTTGGAGGTAAAGAACAGATTGCTCATGGTCGGTCTGGCATCGCTCAAAAAGGCAGAACGGCCATGCCCGTTGGATTGATCGAAATCAGGACCGGGACGGCGAGACATCAGTTCGCTCTTGAGCATGCCGTTTTCTATCAAGGTCACTTTTTGCGCTCGGACGCCTTCATCGTCGACCGCGTAGGAACCCAGTAGCGGAGTGCCCTGAAATTCCTTTGCGCTGGGATCATCGACGACCGTAACGGAAGCAGGTAGAACGCGTGCTCCGATACGAGTAATCCAGTCACTCTTTCCGCCGAGTCCACTCAATAGCTGTTCCACTACAGGAGTGAACGAGACCGGAGGCCTGGCGCCATTAACGGCTGGGCCTAGAATCTGCGCTAGCAATGGAGCTGCGGCGCGGGCCTCAAAAAGCACAGGGCCGGTATAGTCGGGTGCGGCAGGGGCAGAGCGGAGCGCCATTAATTCGCTGCCAGTAACGTTGAGGCCTTTGCGCACGGCATCCGGCGTAGGAAGATCGGCGGGATGCACGGCGTAGGTGGCATAGAAATGATTGATTGGCGTGCCGTCGTCGGCGAGCGCATTCATGCCGGACTCGATGGCTGCAAAGCTGCGATTGGTGCGAATCTCGGTGCCCTCGCTGGTAACCAGGTATTCGGTGGCGTAGACCAGATAATAGGTGACGCGACTTTCGTAAATTTGCGGGAAGGCGCGGAGTGCTGCCGAAGTGTCACGGGCTTCCTGATCCCAATTGCGACTGGTCCAGTCGGCCATGATCAGCGGTTCAACGAGGTGCACCGGGTCGGCTTTGGAAAAATCATTGATGTCCGATTGACGGGCAAGGCTGCTGAGATAGGCCTGTTTGCGTGAATACGTTTCTACGGCTTCTTTGAAAGCTTGATCGGTGGCTATCCAAAGATCCTGGCGAAGGGAGTCGTAGTCGCGATCGATGCCTACAGATCCAGTTGAGCCGATGAAGCCGCGGAAACCGTCTTCGCTGATAAAATTGGAGCTGTCCAGCTTGTAATTCCCGACTCGGGCTACAACATCCATGAAACGGCTGCGAGAATGATTGCTGCTCAATAAGGTTCCGAACTCTCCGCTGATCTCGCGAAAATCCAGGTCCAGCAGACGGTATTCCACGTAGTAGGGGCGGACAGGCTGGTCAGTGCCTGGAATTTTTAATTCCAGGCGGGTCTTGGAGCGCTCCATTTCGTCACGCATGGCTCGCAAAGTCTGGTCGTTATCTTTTTGACTCAGGTCCTTTTGATCTTGGCCATTCTGATGTGGCGGTGCGGAGGCGAATGCGGACATGCCGCAAGCGATGGTTGAGGCGCAAAAGAACAAGGCGAAAAGCAGGCGCGCTAACTTCATAGTTGACCGCCCGTCTTGGCGAAAGCGGTGTCATGCGCCGGAGCTGGGAGAATTGGGGGTCTATCCGTGGAGCTTTCTTTCTTCTGAACTTCCAGCTCGGAGGTCAAAATCGCGGGAGACGCCGCGGAAACTGGGACGGAGCCGGACTCAGCGCCACAGTAGCCGTTAAAAACTTCCGTGGTGTCTCCAGTGGCCACGATTTTTGTGAGCGCAGCCAACGGCGTGCCGACAATATCGACACCGCGCACCAATTCGTCGGGACGGCCGTCGGCAAATACTTTGTAGACCACCAGCGGCAATACTTGAAATGCCTGCGGCTGGCCGCGGCCGGTGAAGGTGAAGCCGCCAGCTATATCGTCAATCAGTAACCCGTAAGATTTGTTTTGAGCTTTGATCAGTTCGATCAGCTTGGAGCGAAGTTCTGCGTTACTGACGGTCTTGTTGCTTTCGACGATGAGGTTGCCTTGACGTGAAACAGGCGTGGCACCTAGCTGACGCCTGCCGTGACCATTCGACTGCGGAAAATCCGCGAGCGGCGAGCGCGACATTTCAAAGTTTTTCAGCACTCCGTGGTCCACCAGAGTGACGCGTTGGGCGGGGACACCCTCGTCATCAAACTGGTAAAAGCCCAGCAATTCCTGGGAGCCAAGGCGCTTTTTAGTGGTGTCGTCCACGATGCTCAAAAAGCTTGGCAAAATCTGTTGGCCAACTTTATTCGAGAAGGTCTGGCCTTCAGTTACGTCCTTCTGGCGGTGCCCTTCGTCGCGATGGCCGAACACTTCGTGGAAGAAAACGGCCGCGGCCCGTCCAGTAAGCAACGCCGGTCCCACAGTGGGATCGTTAATTGGCGCGGCGACCAAACCTTCCAACTCCTTACGCATGGTGGCTTCGGCTGCGTATACAGCTTTATCGTCGGGAGCTTCTGAAGGGTTTACCCAGTCAAAATTGTAATAACGGTTGATGTCCATCCCGTCTGGAGCTTTGCCCTGGATGAACAGTTCGAGGCGATAGCGAATCTGGCCGAACTGCAGTTGGGTGCCCTCGCTATTTAGCTGGTAATCGTTTTGTGCTTGCCCGCTGAAAGTGACGATGGAATTAATTACGGCGGAGGAGTCTCGAAACCCCTTGGTGTAGGCGCGAACTTTTTCTTCCCAGGGTTTGCGGTCGACATTAATGGAAACCTGGGGACCGATGTGGGTGTGAGGTTGCTCACGGGAGAAATCAGGAGCCTTGCCTTCGGCGGTTTCTACTTTCACTTCTTTGCCGGTTTTGATTTTGATGAGTGC
>JAUTXJ010000317.1 GCA_030838075.1 Acidobacteriaceae bacterium | reverse complement strand
GGGCTGACACCGTTGCCAACGTATCTGTCAGCGTCGCAAATTCCGGCGACTTTGCCGGGAACATCACCGCGCTTGTCAGATTTCCAAAACTTCCTGGCGCAGGGACTTTTCCAACCGTATGCCGCGGACGGATTCTTCGGAGTGTTGACGGACGAAGCTCCATGGGGACAATCCATGTACCACGCAGGATCGGTTGATACTATTCATCGCTTTGCGCATGGGTTGTACTTGCGCGGCAACTACACGTTCTCAAAAACAATAGACGATGCCACGAATGAGCTTAATTCCAGCACTATAAATCCGCGCCGCCCGCTGGATGCGCGCAATATCTCAGCAGATCGGGGACGTTCCTCATTGGACTTCACGCATAAGTTGGCGGTCTCATGGGTTTACGACCTCCCGAACGCGCACGTTGGCAACAGGTTTGTGGGCGGCTTTGTACACGGTTGGGAAGTCAGCGGAAGCTATCTTTTTGAGAGCGGACAACCGGTGACGCTGTTAAATGGGACTGACGCGAATGCGAATGGCAGCGGCACGGCGGATCGCCCAGTCTTCAACCCTACAGGAACATCGAACGTGCCCTCAGGAATTAACTTCGTCTGCGTTGACGGGGCCGGGAATACCAGCGTAGCAGGATCGGCAAGCGGTTGCGGAGGCGCAGCAAATGTGGCTGGGTATGTAGCGGCTAACACAGCCTCCAAGTACGTGAAAGCCGGCCTGGGTACCAATACCAACATCGTCGGCCGCGACACGATCAACACGCCCGAACTGAATCTTTGGAATATCGCATTGCTGAAAAGCACGAAATTCGGCGAACGCCTGAACGTTCAATTTCGGGCTGAAACTTACAATACGTTCAATCACCGAAACTTCAGCATCGGACTTCCGTCCAATAATGGGTCGTTGGATTCAAACACCAATCCCAATCCCTTTGCCGGGGGACTCGTGTTAATCACCGCGCCAGGCAGCTTTCTAAATTTTCATCAATTCACGGGCGGTAACCGCACCATGCAACTTGGATTAAAGCTCATTTTTTAGTGATGGGATTGTGACAGGGTCCGAGCATCCGGTGGCCGGACAGCTCGGGCCCGTTACTCCGTCACTCTTTAGTCGAGCGAGAGCTAGTTTGAGTAACAGGTGGGGCCGCAGCACGTTTTGGCGGTGGGTTTTTGGGCGCGGACGAAGGCGCTTATGAATTTATCGCGGATTTGCGGGGCGATTGCGTCGGTGTCGATGCCTGCGGCGTTGAGGAATTCTTTGGCGTCGTCGATGCTGTAGATGCGCGTGGGTTCGATGTCGATGGATTCGAAACCTGCGGCAGCGAGTTTTTGTTGGTATTCCGTGTCGGTCAGGGCGCCTGCTACGCAGCCTACCCATAGCTCCATGCTCTTACGAATCTGTTGCGGGACTTCTCCTCTAACTACCACGTCGGAAATTGCGAAACGGCCGCCGGGCTTTAGTACGCGAAATGCTTCGCGCAGAACGCGGTCTTTGTCGCCGGAGAGATTGATCACACAGTTCGACACGATGACGTCTACGGAGTTATCGGGTAATGGAATATTTTCGATTTCACCTTTCAGGAATTCGACGTTGTTTAGGCCGGATTTGCGTTTGTTTTCCTCGGCCAATGCGAGCATCTCGTCGGTCATGTCCAGGCCGTAGGCTTTTCCAGTGGGGCCGACACGGCGCGCGGAGAGAAGAACGTCGATGCCCCCGCCTGATCCCAAATCGAGAACGATTTCACCGGGCGCTAGCTTTGCAAGCGCGGTGGGATTGCCGCAGCCGAGTGAGGCGCGTAATGCAGCTTCCGGGACGGAGCCAGCTTCGTTTTCGCCGTAGAGATTCGCGGTGATGGGATCGCATCCTTCTATGGCAGATGCGGGACTTGAGCCGCAGCAGGCGGAAGCTTGACCCGACGCCGCGCGTCTTGCTGCTTCGCCGTACTTTTCCTGCACGATGGATTTGATATTTTCTGTGCTCATATACGTCTCCCTTTTTACCTGGAAATCGAGACTAAATCTTTTGGCGCGACCACATGGTTGCGTGTGCAGCATTCGGCATACAGGAAACCGAGTAAATCTTTGAGTGCGTCGGTGTTGGCGCGATACCAGAGGAAGGTTCCTTCGCGACGCACGGTGACGAGGTTTTCGTTTTTGAGCTTGTCGAGGTGGTGCGAGAGGGTGGAATTGGGGATGTCGATCTCGGACTGGATGTCGCCGACAATCATGCCTTTGGGTTCAACGGTCATGAGCAGTTGCATAATGCGGAGGCGCGCTTCGGTGCCCATGGCGGAGAACATATCTGCGAAACGCGCGATTTGAGCGGGTGTTGCGTTGGCCATGTTTCGATAATACTAGAAATATGGAATAAGTGTCAAGCGTTTGGGGCGGACTTCTCTATGTTGCCGGGGAAATGCACTTTTCGTGTGGCGGAGTAAAATAGAGTTGATATGAAGCGATCTGGATTTGCGGATTTGCCTTTGCATGGTGGCCGGGTCCCGCCGTGGTTGTCCGAGCGCATGACTAAGCTGGGCTCGGCGATTGCGGAAAATATAATCTATAACTACGGATGCGGAGAATTTCTTTCGCGGTTGAGCGATCCATTCTGGTTTCAGGCATTTGGCAGTGTGATGGGAATGGATTGGCATTCGTCGGGGATTACCACTTCGGTGGTGAGCGCATTGAAACGTGGACTGAATCCGCGGGCACATGAGCTCGGGCTGCACGTTTGCGGCGGAAGAGGCAAGCAATCGCGCAAGACGCCAGCGGAGTTGACTGTGGTTGCGAATGCCGCGGGCTTGGCGGGCGATGCGCTGGTGCGCACCAGTCGACTGACGGCGAAAATCGATAACAATGCGATTGCGGACGGGTTTCAGCTTTATCTTCACACTTTTATCGTGAGCGACGCGGGGGAATGGGCCGTTGTGCAGCAAGGGATGAATTCGACGAATGGATTGGCGCGGAGGTATCACTGGCATTCGGCGTCGGTGCGGGATTTTATTTGTGAACCGCACACGGCGATTGTGGGGCAGCATCAGGGCACGATCATGAACCTGGTGGACGGGCAGGCTGCGCCAGCGCAGAAGGCCATGCTGGGGATGGTGCACGAAGAACCGCAGAAGACCATAAGCGAAGCCGCGAAATTGACCGTTCCTTGGCACCATGATGTGCGTGCAAAGGATGTGGATCTGAAGCGGCTTGGGGCGGTGTTGGCGGTGGCTTATGAACGTGAGCCACAGGATTTCGCTTCTTTGTTGTTGCTGGAAAATCTTGGGCCGAGGACGCTGCAATCGCTGGCGCTAATTGCGGAAGTGGTGCATGGGGCGCCGAGCCGTTTTTCAGATCCGGCACGTTTTTCGTTTGCGTTGGGTGGGAAGGACCGGCATCCGTTTCCTGTTCCGTTGAAAACCTACGATGAATCGATTGCAGTTTTGCGGCAGGGATTAGATAGCGCGAAGGTGGGGCATGCGGAGAAAGCGGAGGGATTCAAACGGCTGGAACGATTTGTGCGGAACGTAGAGGAAACATACCAGCCGGTGGCGCATTTCGCGGAAGTGGTCGCTCATGAGCACGCCATCTCTGCCTCGCTGGATGGACGCAGTGTGTTCGACGATCGTAAAAGAGCACCGGGCGCAAGTACGCCTGCGAGTGGAGGTGCTCTTGGGCGTCCACCGGCTGGCCGGGAGAAACAGTTGCGCTTGTTTGGCACCAATAATTAATTCGGGGTCAGCCCTCGGAGCGTTTGCGTTTTGCTGCTGCGGCGCCTTTTTTGCCTAGCGCGGTGCGTACGGATTTTGGAAGATGCGCGATGGTGCGTTTTTTTATGGCGGCGCTGGCGGCTTTCTTGATGTTTTTGCGTGCTGCAGCGCTTTGTTTTAGCTGACATGATTTCTCCCCGATTAGATTGTTTCCTCTGCTAGCTCTTACTTCTCTTCCCTGATTCCCAATTCGGCTAAATTCTCGAGGAGTTCAGCGGGGGCGTCGTAGACGAGGTGGGCACCGGCGCGCTCGAGTTCTTCTTTGGCGTAGCCACCGCACCGCAAACCGACGCCGAGCGCTTTCATACGGTGACCGGCCAACAAATCCCAGGGGCTGTCGCCGACGATGATGCAGTCACTTATCGAGACACCTAGCTTTTCCGACGCGAAGAGAAAAATGTCTGGAGCAGGTTTGGCGTTTTTGACGTCGTCGCCGGTGACTACCGGCAGGGACTTAGGGAGGTGCAAACCTTTTACAAGCTTTTCGGTTTGAGCGCGCTCACCACTAGTGGCGATGGTCCATGGCAAGCCAATTTTGGAAAGATGTTGCAGGAGTTCGCGTGCACCGGGAAGTACGCGGATGTCTTTTATCTTGCG
>JAUTXJ010000083.1 GCA_030838075.1 Acidobacteriaceae bacterium | reverse complement strand
AGCGGTGAAGACTGGCGTCGAAGGTTGTCTCGGCGAGAAAGCGAAGCATTAAAACTGCTGGCAGATTGTAAAAGCAACAAAGACATTGCCAACGAAATGAATATCAGTGTCAGGACCGCGGAAACATATCGCGCAAGAGTGATGATGAAACTGCGGCTGCCTTCTATCGGACATCTGATTCGATTTGCGGTGCGGAACAATATTATCAAGCCGTAGAGAAACTTCGTTGCGACGGCGAGACATGTCATCGGGCACGAACACAGGAGTGACTAAGCGGTGAAGCCATATGTTTTCGAGCTTGTAACCACGCCCATTCCCTGTCCTCCCAGCCTCCCGTAACTTAACCTCAGTTCCCTAAACGCAAACCAACGCGCGTAGAATGGCGGCACGGGGTTCACCGGAAGTGCAATCTTGCAATCAGATTTTGGGGCCAGACCGAATGTAAAAGGAGAATTGCAATGACTAAACAAGGGGCCACACTGGTATCGGTTTTTATTTTTGTCGGCGTCGCGTTGATTGCGTGTGCGAAACCCTACCACGAGGAAAACGAACGCTACGTTTTCGTGTCCACAAATATTAACTTGCCGTACTGGCAGGAGGCACAGGCGGGTTTTTTGGATGCGGCCAAAACTCTGGGAGTAAAGGGCGAACTCACCGGTCCGACAACATATGACCCGAATGGAGAAGTAGGAGTTTTCCGGCAGGTCGTGGAACAGAACCCCGCAGGAATCTGCCTCTCGGCGGCGAGGCCTGAAATTTTTCAGGAAGATATTGACAAGGCAGTGGCACAGGGCATCCCGGTGATTTGCGTGGACGCAGATGTGCCAGATTCAAAACGGGTGATGTACATTGGAACGGATAACTTCAAGGCCGGCAGAGAGAGTCTGAAGAAATTGGCGGCGCTGGTTTCCCATCAAGGAAATTTTGCGGTCGTCACGATTCCAGGGCAGCGTAACATGGATGATCGATTGGCAGGTGTGGCGGACGCACTAAAGAATTTCCCTGCTCTTAAACTTACAAAGATTCTTGATGACAAGGGGGACGCGCGAAGCGCGTTTGATCAAGTCTCTGCGCTACTACAGCAGAAAGAAAAAGTAGCCGGAATTATTTGCCTGGAGGCGACCGGAGGCTCCGGCGCCGCCGAAGCGCTGCACCGCCTGAACATGGAAGGCAAGTTGCCGATCGTGGCCTTCGATAACGATCCGGAGACACTAGACTGGATCGACCGCGGGGTGATTAGCGCAACTATTACGCAAAAGCCGTATGTCATGAGTTACTACGGGCTGAAATTTCTCGACGACTTACACCACAACGCGGTACATCAGTTTAAAGACTGGAGAACCGCGCTAGCAGCGCCTACGCCAACTTCCGTGGACACCGGCACGGTGATGGTCGATAAGAATAATCTCAAGACTTATCGCGAGGCTCTGGCTGCGCATCCCAAGGGGCTGTAGAGCCCAGCTTTTAGATCGATGTCATAAGGAAGCCGGCGCCGCGACAGCCCCAAGACGAACGCGACTTACGGCAGTAAACTGAGTGGCTGAATTGACTTGCCGTAACTGCGCACCTAAGATGTGCTGTCCTTAAGCCATGATTGGCCAAACCATCGCCCACTACCGAATTGTTGAGAAGCTTGGTGGCGGCGGGATGGGCGTGGTGTATAAGGCGGAAGACACCCGTCTAGGCCGCTTCGTGGCTTTGAAGTTCCTGCCAGAAAATGTAGCTCACGATCCACAAAGTTTGGAACGGTTTCGCCGCGAGGCTCGCGCGGCGTCGGCTCTCAACCATCCGAATATCTGCACCATCTATGAGATCAATGAAAGCGAAAGCCAAACGTTCATCGCCATGGAACTGCTGGAGGGCAACACCCTCAAGCATCTGATTTCCGGGCAGCCGATGGAAATTGAGACGGTTCTGGAGCTGGGCATACAGATCGCCGCGGCTCTGGATGTGGCCCATAGCAAAGGCATCGTGCACCGTGACATCAAGCCGGCGAATATTTTTGTTACCAAGCATGGGCAAGCCAAGGTGCTGGATTTTGGGCTCGCGAAGCTCACTATCAACGAGGTTGGCGGCGCCACCTCCGCACCAACTTTAACCATGGAAGAAAATCTGACCAGTCCGGGTACGGCCATTGGAACGGTCGCGTACATGAGTCCGGAACAGGTGCGCGGAAAAGAATTGGATGGCCGCACGGACCTTTTTTCTTTTGGCGCGGTGCTTTATGAAATGTGCACCGGGTCGCTGCCTTTTCAAGGCGAGACTTCGGGAGTGATTTTCGAAGCGATTCTCAATCGCGCGCCAGTTGCGCCGGTGCGATTGAATTCGCGCGTGCCAGCGAGGCTTGAAGAAATAATCAACAAAGCGCTAGAGAAAGATCGCGAGATTCGCTGCCAATCGGCTGCCGAACTGAAAGCGGATATCAAGCGGCTGCAACGCGACTCTATTTCCGGAAGCGCAGTGCATGTAACACCAGCCGAGGTGCGCCAGACCTCTTCGAAGAAGTGGCAGGTTGGCGCGGCCGTCGTCTTAGCTGTCGTCATTGTTGCCGCGCTCGCCGGATGGATGGCGTCACATCGCGGTACGCAATCGAAGTCTGCTCAAGCGATGTCCAGTGCGCGACGCTTAACATCGAATCCTACTGAAAATCCGATCTCGGTCTCGGCAATATCTCCTGACGGAAAATACCTGGCGTACTCCGACCGGACCGGTACGTACCTGCGACTCGTTTCCACCGGAGAAGTACACTCGTTATTGTCAAAGAATAGCGAAGTTCAATACTTGAGCTGGTATCCAGACAGTACGCGTCTGTTGATTTCCTGGCCGCCGTCACCGGCCGCCAAGATGGGCCTGTGGGTAATGCCGATAGTGGGAGGAAACCCGCGTCAGTTAACTGAAGAGGGATGGTCCGCTTCGGTGTCTCCGGATGGCTCACAAATAGTGTTTCTCAAAGCCGCAATGTTTGGCGAGACCGGAGTGGAACTTTGGCTGATGGGGGCGGACGGAAGCGATCAACGAAAAATAATTTCGTCGAGCGAGGATGGTACCGCCCTTTCCTCGCCGGTGTGGTCCCCGGATGGACACTGGATCGCGTACGACAAATTTCGCTTTGGAGCCTATAGCAATGAAGCCTGGATTGAACTTTTCAATCTGGAGCACGCAACCAGAAACGTAATCATCACTGAACCCCAACTGGAGTGGGGACTCGAATGGCTGGGTGGTGGGAGGTTAATTTATGCCATAGCAGAGCCGGCTCCAAGCCAGAACAGTTCGAATTTCTGGGCAGTAAATGTTGACTTGATCAGCGGGCGCACCAATAGCGTTCCCAGCAAAATCACCAGTGGCGACGATCACGTAAATCAACCCAGCGTCACGACTGATGGCAAAACACTTGTATTTAGCCGCTTCAAGCCACAACTGGATGTTTACGTCGCGGAATTCTTCTCTAAGGGACCGCGTCTCGGAACACCTCGCCGTCTTACGCTTGATGACGCCGACGACCTTCCGTTCGATTGGATGTCCGACGACAGTGCGGTACTGTTCACTTCAAACAGAACGAACGCGGGCAGCATTTTTAACATCTTCCGGCAGAGGATTGATGAAAGCTCCGCGGAAATGCTGGTGTCAGGTCCGGAACAAAAAGCGGTTGCCCGGCTGAATGCCGAGGGATCTGAAATCCTGTATCTGGTGTCGTTGAGTTCGCAAGACACCGGGGGCCAACGGCGGTCAGAGGCGCAGCAAGGGTCGCGAGACGTGCGTCTGATGCGGGCGCCACTCCAGGGGGGGCCATCGCAACTTGTTCTGAAGGCTCCCAACATCATTAATTTTCAATGTTCGCGAGCGCCAACGAGCATCTGTCTTCTAAGTCAAGCGGAACCGGAGGACTATTCCTTTTCGGTGTTTGATCCCATGAAGGGCACCATGCGCCAGGCGGCGAAGCTTGAAGAAACGCCGAGCGGGTGGAACTGGGGTCTTTCCCCGGATGGAACTCTTATAGCCGCAGTGCAAATAGGCGCAACCCAGCATCAGATTCGATTGCTCTCGCTGGCGGGCCAGCCAGCGCGCGAGATCACCGTAAAAAACTGGAACAATTTCATGTCCATCGACTGGTCGGCGGACGGCAAGGGATTTTTTATCTCCAGCAACCCTACGGGCCGTCTGGATACGGTGCTGTACGTGGACTTGGCTGGGAATGCCACGCCACTCTGGCAAGTGAAAAATTTTCAGGCCGCCTGGACAATTCCTTCGCACAACGGAAAGTACGTAGCTATTCCGGCGCCGACGACGGAGTGCAATGTTTGGATGGTGGAAAATTTTTGAGGTTGGTGGCGGTGCTGAAAATTCCTAATCCTTGCACGACGTGCCACACGGATAAGAACACCGCTTGGGTTGGGCTATTGGGGAATTACGGCGGCGGCCGGAACGCTCGGCGTGGCGCATGGATTGATGCGTGGACCCAAGCGACGGTTCTAACCCCGATAGCTGAGAAGCGAGTTCATCGTTAAGAGCATCTTCGTGCTAAAATCCGCCGCCACTGGCTGTGGATGACGGCTTCTCGTATTGCCTCCGTATGGAAAGCCTGCTGTTTGAAAACCAGCAATAGAATCTGCGAATACAAAGGGCTTTCTCCGACCGCACGAACGTCGCTTAGCAAAAGGCGATTCGCATCGACAGCGAATCAAACTTAATGTCTTAAGCGGAGAAGCCGTTAGGAAGGCTTATACATGGACGGCGATCCCAAAGACGCAAGAGCTTTCCCGCCACTCGGACCGGCGATCAAGGTTCTGATGGTATGGCCGAGTTTTCCTGCCTCGTTTTGGAGCCTTGGCGAAATGATGCAAATAGTTCCGGAGCGGTCGTTGGTGCCGCCGCTCGGGCTGATCACGGTGGCAGCACTTTGTCCGGCGCACTGGGAAATTCGTTTAGTAGACCTGGCATTTCAAGAGTTGCGGGATGAGGACATCCTTTGGGCCGATCTTGTGATGGTGAGCGCGATGGCGGTCCAGCGCAAAGGCGTCCAGCTGACGCTCGAACGCGCTTTCAAGTTGAATCGGCGGACGATGATAGGAGGTCCCTACGCAAGCAGCGATCCGGACGCGCTGCTACCGCTTGCTGACCATGTAGTCGTCGGTGAGCCAGATGAAATGTTCGGAGAGATTGCGTTGGATCTGGAGCGCGGCTCAGCCCGCAGGCTTTATCATATTGCGGAAAAGCCCGATGTCAGCCGCACTCCGGTGCCGCGCTTTGACTTGTTGGCATTGAACAAATACACGTTCATGTCGGTGCAATTTTCGCGAGGCTGCCCGTTCACATGCGAGTTTTGCGACATCATCACCATCTATGGACGCCGTCCCAGGACGAAATCTGCGACGCAACTGACCGGAGAACTTGACGCGCTTTTGCGACTGGGCTGGCGCAAAGATGTGTTCGTCGTCGACGATAATTTTATCGGAAATCACAAGGCGGCGCTGGAGCTCGTGCAGGAGTTGGAACGGTGGCAGCGCCGCAACCGTTATCCGTTCGCGTTCTTCACCGAAGCTTCGATTGATCTGGCGTCGCGTCCAGCGCTGCTGGACGGAATGGTGAAAGCAAATTTCTGGCGGGTTTTCATTGGAATCGAATCGCCCTCCGTAGAGTCGCTGAAGGAAACCAAGAAATTCCAGAATCTCCGGCGCGACTTGTTGGACAGCATCCACTTTATTCAGCAGCATGGGCTTTGGGTGATGGGCGGCTTCATCGTCGGTTTTGATAGCGACCCACCGGATATTTTTGACCGCCAGATTGAATTTGTACAACGCGCCGCGATCCCGTGGGCCATGACCGGCATCCTGCAGGCTCCGCCCACGACGCCGCTATATGAACGGATGAAAAAAGATGGCCGACTTCTGGAACACAAGCCCGAGCCGAATAACTTTGAAGGCCCGAACTTCCGAACCGTGCTGCCCCTTCCCGAACTGCTCGATGGAACGAAGCGCATGCTGCTTGCGCTTTACGACCCGCAACGCTTTTATCAACGGGTGCTCGATTCCCTGGAACGCTGGCAGCCTCAGCCGGAACAAAAAGGCTCGGCGATTCCTTTGGGGTATCTATTGAGGGTGCTGCTGAAATCTGCTTGGAAACAAGGGGTGCTCTCCCGCTATCGGGGAGCTTACTGGAGCTTTATGCGAGGGCTCATGACGCGGTGGGGCCTGGAGCCGCGGAAGAGGCGGCTGGGGTTCGAGCTTGCGCTGTCCGGCCACCACTTCATTCGCTACGCGCAGCAAGTCGCCGAATCTCTGGAAACTGAAAGCCGGCAGGAAGTTCGGTTCATGCAACCGAGATTTGTTCCCCAGCCGGATGGACAATCGCCGAATCTGGTGCAGATCAAGGAGAGCGAGTTGCACCACCTGACGGGATAATGAGTGGTAACAGGCTAACTGGAAAACTTGGGTTCTCGAAGAAGCGATGAAAACCGCTGAAAGAGAAAACGCAATTCACGGGGTCACATGGCCCGCAACCGAGCACAGGGCGCGGTAGGTCAGAACATAACTCGCTCGATCAAGTGGACTGAGAAGCAAGAAAAATTCCACCCGAAGGAGATGCGTTTTTTCCTGACTTCTCCTCTCCAGAAACTCCTTTACGTTTGTGCCAGTGTGCTCTGGAGGCCTAGTTTGGTTGCTTTCTTTCTGAGGAACTCGATCTGTTGTCGGCGATATCTGTGCTCGTAGTACTCAGCGCCTTTGTCAACGTAGTGCTGACCGTACTTCAGCATTCTATAGACCAG
>JAUTXJ010000307.1 GCA_030838075.1 Acidobacteriaceae bacterium | reverse complement strand
CAATCTCTGCGATCATTTCGTCGCTGATGTAGCCAAACTCGTCCTGCGCATACAGCAGCATGGGCACCAGCGCGCTGCGTTTCACCGGATAAGCGCTAGCCAGTTTGTCGAATCGCGCCGTCAGTCGCGAAGACATCACCAGTTTCATGGCTAGCGATCCACCTCGCCCAGCACGATATCGATCGTCCCGATGCACGCAATCACATCTGAAATCAGTTGCCCTTCCACCAACTTCGGCAAAGCCTGCAAATTTATGAACGACGGCGCACGGAAATGTACTCGCAGCGGCTTCGGCGACCCATCGCTCGCAATGAAGCATCCCAACTCCCCGCGCGGCGATTCCACGGTCACAAATGCCTCTCCAGCCGGCGGCGAAAACCCTTCCGTAAAAATTTTGAAGTGATAAATCAGCGCTTCCATCTCCGTCTTCATCTTCTCGCGCGCTGGGGGCACGATTCCGGGCGCCTCGGCCTTGATCGCGCCGTCATCCGTAATCTTATCTAGCGCCTGGCGCACGATCTTCAGGCTCTCGCGCATCTCCGCCACCCGGATCATGTATCGCCCGAAACAATCCGAATCCGTGCGCGTCGGCACATCAAACTCAAATTCGTCATAACTCGAATACGGAAACAATTTGCGGTTATCGTAAGCCACACCCGCCGCGCGAATCGTCGGTCCGGTCATACTCAACGCAATGGCATCTTCGGCGCTTATATATCCAATGTTTTTCGTGCGTCCCATCCAGATGCGGTTTTCCGTCAGCAGTGTTTCGTATTCATCCACGCGGCTGGGCATGTACTTCAAAAAGCGCTCGATCGCTTGCCGCCAACCCGCGGGCGGCTGCAACGCCACGCCGCCAATGCGAATGTAGCTGGTCATCATCCGCTGCCCGGCGAACATTTCAAAAATCTTCAAAATCTCTTCGCGCTCGCGGAAGCAATACAGAAACACCGTCATCGCCCCCAAATCGATCGCGTGCGTCCCCAGCCACACCAGGTGCGAAGAAATTCTCTGCAGCTCCACCATCATCACCCGGATATATTGCGCGCGCTTGGGCACTTCCAGATTGAGCAGCTTCTCCACCGCCATGCAATAAACCAGGTTATTTCCCAGCGGATTCAAATAATCCATCCGGTCGGTCAAGGTAATCGCCTGCGAATACGTCTTGTCTTCGCACGATTTCTCGATCCCCGTATGCAGATATCCGCAATCGGGAACAGCCTTCACCACTGTCTCGCCATCCAGCTCCAGCAAAATGCGCAACACCCCGTGCGTCGACGGGTGCTGCGGCCCCATATTAAGGACCATCGTTTTTGCTTGGCCGACTGCTGTTTCTACCGTGGTCATATGGATGTCTTCGTGAAACCCAGCGGCATCACCGGAATATCCCGGAAGCCTTCCACAGGATAATCCCGTC
Source organism: Acidobacteriaceae bacterium (assembly GCA_030838075.1). GTDB lineage: Bacteria > Acidobacteriota > Terriglobia > Acidiferrales > UBA7541 > Acidiferrum. The sequence goes on along the minus strand of JAUTXJ010000307.1, from coordinate 4,786 downwards.
GCAGCGGATAACCTTCCCAATCATCGGGAAGCACAATGCGCCGCAAATCCGGATGTTCGTTGAAATGAATTCCAAATAAATCGAAAATCTCGCGCTCCAGCCAGTTCGCGCCCGGCCATACCGGCACCAGCGAATCCAAAACCGGATCCTTTCCAGACAAACGCACTTTCAATCGCAATTTTTCGCGCCGCGAAATACACACCAGCTGATAAACCACTTCGAATCGCGGCTCATAAGGATGACGATCCAGGCAAGTCGCATCGGTCAGCAAATTAAATTGCATCGAAGCAGCATCGCGGCAACGTGCAGCGGTCGCCCGCAACAATTCACGCGGCACCACAATCGTCGTTTCGCCGCGGTATTCCACCACTTCCGCAACGGCGTTCTTATCCCACGCGCGCAAATGCTCAACCGACGACAAGCGTCCGCCTACAACATTAGCGTTTTGGTTGGAATTCTCCGTCAAAGCTTTTAATCCCGCGCGCCCGTTTTATTTACAAGTAGTTATTTTTGCCAGTCCAGCGCGCCTTTTTTCCAGAGATATAGGTAACCTACCAGCAAGATGGCGATATAAATCATCATCTCTGCGAATCCATACCATCGCAAGCTGCGAAAAATGTAAGCCCAGGGGTACAGAAAAATCGCTTCCACATCGAACAAAATAAAAACCATGGCCACCAGATAAAAGCGCACCGAAAAAGGTTCGCGTGCATCTCCCGTTGGGGGCACGCCGCATTCATAGGGTTCTTGTTTTACGCGGCTGGGCCGCCGCCAGCCAATTAATACTGAAACAGCCGTCAACATACCAGCGAGTGCCGCTGCGATCAGCAGGTGTACCAGGAGTGGAGCGTAACTATGTAGGTCGGAACCGCCCATAAGCGAAACTTCATAATAACGACTCGACTACCGCTCGGTCAAATCCTCGGCGAGAACCTCTATAATAGTGCTTATTCGCGTTCGTGCTCTGCCGCGCGTTCATCGGGGCCCATCGCCATGATTTTCGGTCATAACACAAATGTTAGCGTCGGCGCCCACAAGTATCATGTGCAAACCGAAGACGCCGGCGCTTCGAGCGCGCTAATCGACACCACCGTTTACGCTGGTGGCCGCGTTCTCCATCGCCGCACCAATAATTATCTGGACCTCTTGCCTCTCAACGCTGACAGCGAAAAAGCTCTCAAGCTGCGCGTCGATGAACAACACCGTCAGGTCCTGGAAGAAATTCGCACAGGTGTGCTTTGTCTTCCACCGCCCACTCCGTCCGCGCCATCAGTGCAAACTAAATCCGTTTCGCAGGCAGCCATAAAAAACGCCGCCCAACAAGAAACCCTGCTCATGGAATTGCTGAACCCTAAATCTTGGCTGGCAGGGAAGCGCGTCACCTTGCAATTGCGCGTTACCGACGCAAAAGGCCATCCGGTTACCAGTGCGAAAATCGCGGCATCTGTTAGTGGCGCGGCCGAGCCCACAAACTTCTTCGCTGAATCAGCACCTACAGGCGAAGCTAACATCGCGTTCGACATGCCGCGTTTGAGCGATCCTAACGCCTCCTTGATAATTGAAGCCGCCCGCGGCCCAGCAAAAGGTCAATTGCGTTTCAAATTGAGCATTCGGCAACGCGTTCCAGTCGCCTGACCGCGGCGGCGCCGGCAGACCAACTTCGCGACAATCAGTCAGCTTCGGCACAAACATTAACCGTAGGGTAGAATTAAAAGAATGCAAGTGTCCCAGACAATCACCGTCAATGGAGAGCGCCGAGAAACCCAGCAAGGCGCTACTGTAGCTGACTTGCTGCGTGACCTGAATCTCCCAGCCGGCCGCGTTGCCATCGAACGCAACCTCGAAATTCTCCCGCGCCCGCAGTGGCCCAACACCGCCATCCAACCCGGCGACCGCTACGAAATCGTCCACTTCGTAGGCGGCGGCTAAATCAGTCGCGACTCAAAACTCTCAGATTGCAGTTTCACCAAAGTAATTTCAAACCGAACTGCACCTGCCGCGAAGTAGTCGACGTGCTCGTGATCGCCCCAGCCGTTGGCGAAACACCCGACGGCGTGAACACCACTGCATTAGGCAAATTGAAATTCGCCCGGTTCAATAGATTAAAAATCTCCGCGCGGAACTGAATATTCAGTCGCTCCGTGATTCGCGTGTCTTTCAATGCGGAAAAATCCCAAGTGGCCAACCCCGGCCCAACCAACGTATCCCGGTCGACATTCCCGTAAAATCCCCCGTTTGCCGGGATATTGCTGGGCGCTAAAAACGCATTGGGGTCAAACCACTTGGTCGTACTCCCGATGATTGTCGGCCCGCTGAAAGCTGGATTCGCGAAAGGCCGCACTGGATTCCGCGTGTCCCCATTGTTCGAAGGGTTGTAGCTCAGCTGCGGAGAAAACGGAAAACCAGTCTGCAATGTCACGATCGAATTCACCGTCCAACCGCTGATCAGCCTGCTCGTAAAACCCTCTCTATCATTAAAAAACCGGCCGCCGCGGCCGATCGGCAGGGCATACGTTACGTTCGCCACGGCAACGTGCGTAACGTCGAAAGTTCCCCGACCCTTATCGGAGCGCAGATTGAAGGGATTCGATGCCAGCGCGGGCCCGCCGCCCGACGTCGTCGCGTTTACGGAATCTCCATCGTCCAAAACTTTAGAAAAAGTGTAAACGCCTCGCAGCGTTAACCCTCCGCTGAATCGGCGATTCAAATCCACCTGGAGCGCGTTGTAAGAACTAACTCCCTCTGAAAAATAGGTCCAGGTATTCGCGATAGCCGGATTAGCTTTCGTTGTCGTAGGCACGAAATACGCGCCCGCCGGCACCGGCGTACCTGCTATCCCTACAGGAAAAGTCGCGGGATAGGTCGCCGGGCACGGCGCTACCGGACAAATCACCTGAAAAGGCTCATTCGCGTCGATGCCGATAATTTCGTGGTACCCATGACTCCCGACATAACCCACCGTCAGCGAGGTATTCGGGGAAAGCTGCTGCTGCACTCTTAACGAATAGGAAATCAGCGTCGGCGTTTTCATGTCTGGCTGAACTCCGCCCGGAATGAGTTTCACCGTCGCGGGAAATGGTCCTCCCGGATTGATCGGAAGTTGCGACACCAATAACGGAGTCGTATAGGTGGGATTAAAAGGAGCATTCTGATCGGCGCGATATCCCAAAGCATCTTGCAGATCGTTATACATCCCGAATCCCGCGCGAACTACCGTACGGTCGCTGAATGGACTCCAAGCCACTGCAACGCGCGGCTGCGGCAAAAATTTTGCATTGTTCACCGTGAACAACGAAGTTCCGATGCGCGGATCTGTAGAGATAATTCCATTTGAAAATGTGTAGTTCGAAGCCCGGCTATGCGCTTCGTTCCAGCCGGTTGAAAACTCGTCTCGAAAACCTAACGTAATCGTTAGTTTTGGACGAATCCGGAACGTGTCTTGCACGAACCACGCGCCAAACAACGAGCGCCAATTCAATTCCGTGGGCGCTGGATCGAACAAAAAGCTGGAAATCGTGCCCTTTAAAAACGACTGCAGGCTGGTGAAAGTCGCCTGCCCGAATTGGCTCAGGGCAATCGCCTCGTTGGATTGAAATTGCTGGAACCACCCGCCGAATTCCAACTGGTGACGCCAGCGCATCATGGTCAGATGATCCTCGTAGGTATATAAATTTCGCGCGATCCTCAAGTTGCTGCCGTTGTTACTGCCCGCCAGTCCGAGCTGCGCTTGCGGATTGGACGCCGCGCTTCCTCCCACCACCACCGCTCCAACTGGGAGCCCGACCAGAAATCCCGGCACGCTCGCCGCTGGCGTCCCCGGCGTCGGCTCTCCGGTAAAGAAATAACCTGCGCGAGAGAATCCCACTCTGGCGGTGTTGACCAACGACGGCGAGAAAACGTGTGTTTCCTCAAATGAAAGCACCTGTTCCCGCAGCGTGACTACGTCGCTGCTGAATGGATCAAGCGGGGTCGCTGTAAAGTCGTCGCCGTCATCAATGGTGTAAATTCCGGAAAACGTATCGCGCGAAGAAAACGTGTGATCCACTCGCACCGTACCGAAATCCTCGCGCACCGTTTGCAGCGGGCTGCCGAACACTTCGGCAATCCCGCTGAAATCCGGTGCGCCTGCGGGCGGCGTGGGCCACAAATTCAGCAATGGCTTGACGCTGGGTACCGCTGCGGCCCGCGAAGCTGCGTCGGGAACGAAGGTCGCTGAAGTCTGGTGCAGGTGTTGGCGAAATCCCTCATAGTTCGCGAACAAAAATGTTTTGTCTCTCTGCAGCGGACCCCCCATCGAACCGCCAAACTGGTTCCGCTGGAATGGCGGAGCATCTCCCTGGTCGAAGAAATTCGGCGCATCCAGGGCGTTATTACGCAGAAACTCAAATGCCGCCCCGTGCCATTCGTTCGATCCCGATTGCGTCAGGATCACCACTTGCGCGCCCGGATGCTTGCCAAATTCGGCCCCGTAAGAATCGCGTTGCACATTGAATTCACGCACCGCGTCTACACCCAGAAGCATCCCGCTCGTTCCCCCCGGCTGCATGTTGTTCTCCGCTGCCCCGGTATATTCCACTCCGTTCAGCAGAAAAAGATTTTGCTGCGGCCGGTTCCCGGAAACCGCGAAGTTATTTCCGGTTGTGGAATTTGAGATTCCCGTCCCCCCGGTTTTTAGCGAGGTGAAATTCACGATGCCCGGATTGAGCGGCAGCAACAAGTCATAGCTACGCCCATTGAGAGGAAGATCTTTGACCTGCTGCTCACCGACAAGGCCGGAAATGTCTCG
>JAUTXJ010000420.1 GCA_030838075.1 Acidobacteriaceae bacterium | reverse complement strand
AATGGTGGAACCGGATCGTCTCCGCTTACGTCCATTAAGAACACGGGCCTGCCGTGGGAAATTGGGTTGCGCGAAACACATGACACTTTGGTTCGCGCTGGCCTCCGTTCACGTCTCTCTCTCCGCGTGGACGGAGGCCTCAAATTTGCACGCGACATTATTCTGGCGGCTATTCTGGGCGCCGATGAATTTGGATTTGGGACGGCGTCGCTGCTGGCGATTGGCTGCGTCATGGCGCGGCAATGCCATTTGAATACCTGCCCGGTGGGAATCGCCACACAAGATGAAAAATTGCGGGCCCGATTCGCGGGGAAACCGGAAATGGTGGTGGCGTATTTCCGTTACCTGGCTGATGAGGTACGAAATCGCATGGCGCAACTGGGCGTGCGTTCTCTTAAAGAATTGTCCGGATGGTATGACCTGTTGGAAACACGCTCTGGGATGGATGCATTGCTGATCGTGCCGATTTCCGAATCGCGGCGTGTGGCTCCGCAACAGGAGCCGGCTTTGCACGCGGCGGCGAAGGAAGCTTCGCTGCATTTCGCCGAGGACCTGGGAGCTCCGCGCAAGATGGAAGCGATTCAGAATTCGGACCGCAGCGTTGGCGCGGGTATGAGCGGGGAATTGATGCGGCGCGACAAATCTGGCCAGCGGCTGCATGGCGAGATTGTGCATGAATATCGCGGCTCGGCGGGCCAAAGCTTTGGCGCGTTTTTAGTGGAAGGCATGACGCTGCGTTTGCGTGGCGAAGCCAATGATTATGTCGGAAAAGGATTATCGGGCGGAACAATTTCGATATCGGCCGGCAGAGCGGCTTCTCGGCGCGGTGACGTGTTGGCGGGGAATACCGTGCTGTACGGGGCGACCTCAGGACAACTGTACGTTGCGGGACGCACGGGAGAGCGCTTCGGAGTACGCAACAGCGGCGCGCTCGCGGTGGTTGAGGGCGTTGGCCAGCACGGCTGTGAGTATATGACCGGCGGTGTGGCGGTAATACTCGGGCCGCTGGGAGTAAATTTTGGTTCGGGGATGACTGGCGGACTGGCGTACGTGTTGCGCTCGGAAGTAGAAGATGTGTTGCATCGGGAGTTCGTTACGCTTGCGGAAATTGATGCCGCCGAAGAGACTTCACTGCGGCACGTGATTGAAGAACATATTTATTTTACGGGAAGCCCTCGGGCGGCGAAATTACTCTTGCATCCCGGTGCGCTTCCGATGGTGAGGGTGCAGCCGGTTCATTTCCAGGGAACTATCGAAGCGACCTGGCGGCCGATGCTGGAGAAACTGAAAGATCGCGATATTTTGATGCCTGTTCCGCGCGAAGCGCAGACTTCGCAGACAGCTTTGCGAGTATAAAGTGCAGGTATAAAAGACAGATATTAACATTCTGTAATTATTCTGAAAGGGGCAACGCAAGCGCTCGCGGATTTTCGTAAATCAGTTATAATCACCGCCGAGCATCCGCTATGGATTTCGACCAACTCGCCACTTTCGTGTATGTCGCAAAATTAAAGAGTTTTTCGCGCGCGGGACAAAAGGTTTTTCGCTCGCAGTCAGCAGTGAGCGCGCAAATTCGCCAACTGGAACAAGCCTATCGCGCCAAGCTGCTGGATCGTTCCGCCAAGTCTGTGGAGTTGACGCCCGCGGGAGAAGTGTTATTCGAATACGCGGAGCGGCTGTTGCGCTTGCGCGACGAGTCCTTGCAGGGCGTGGCGGACCGCGGGAATGTGGTGCAGGGCACCGTTTTATTTGGCGCTAATGAAGCGACCTGCCTGTATCTGCTGCCGGATATTTTTGCGGAATTTCAGCGCCGCTACCCGCTGGTGCATATCAGCATTTACCGCAATTTCAGCCACAAAATTTTGCAGCGCATCGAGGATGGGACGATTGATGTGGGGATCGTGACATTGCCGATCAAGGCGTTGAACACCAAAGTGCACCATATTTATCGCGACCGGTTGCGATTCATGGTCAGCACGCGAAATCCGCTGGCCAATAGATCAAAAATTACCCTGGAAGAAGTGGCGGCGCAGCCTTTGATTTTTCCGCGGACGGGATTTACGCGGCAGGTTCTGGACAAACTTTTCCGCCCATATCGTTCGCGGCTGCGTGTCACCATGGAACTGCCGAGTATCGGGATGATTAAGAAGTTTGTCGCGGCCGATGCGGGCGTTTCGTTCATCAGCGAGAGTTTCGCGAGCGATCAGGTGAAAGCTGGGGAAGTGAAGCTACTCAACGTGGAAGGCGTGGACCTGTGGCGCGAATTAGGGCTGGTTTACCGGCGTGACCGCAGCCTGCCGCGGGCGGCACAATCGCTCATTGCGATTATTCGCGAACATCGGAAACAGAGTGAGGCTCCGGTGGCTGTGGGGGCTTGAGGCCTGTGCAGACCGCTTGAAGTATTTCTGCGGCGTCACAACATCCATCGATAACTTTTAGTTTTTGTTGAATTCCAGGCTGGAGATCGCGCGGCCAATTACGTTTTCCTGGATCTGGATCAAATCACTGTTCGAGTAGGTCATTCCCAGCACCGAAAAAACATCTTCGCCGCGAGAAACTATCAACAGAGTGCCGGACCAGTCGTGTTCGTCGGCGATCCCGCGGTAATGAATTTCCACTGCCGGGAGTCCGCCGGCGACGGTCTTTCTTTGCGAAATGCGGCGGTAATTTCCATATGTTTCGCGCAGGCGTTTTTCCACATCAGCGGCAGTTGCTTCCAGAGAGCCTTTAGTTTTTTCAGTGCCTACTACCATGAGGGTCGATTCGTTTGCAGTGCCCATAGCGACAATGGCGTTGGGGATTTCTTTGCCTGCATCGTCGAGTAATTTCCAGCTTGGGGGCTTATACATCTGGAAGCCGTGGGTGTAATTGATGTACATGTTGCCTTGCAAGGTTTCGCGGTTAGCGGGAGGCTCAATTTCTTTTGGCTTGGCGGGCTGACTCGTTGTTACAAGTGTAGCGGCAGGCGGCTTGGCTGTAGCTTTGAGAGGTGGCGCATTGGCGATGGATGTAGCGCTGTTCGCTGTTTTTATTGGCGGAACTACTGGCGTAGTGGACCCGCTAAACGAAATCGGAACAGGTTTTTTCTCAGGCACCGGCTCGGATGTACCTGGGGTGGCACCAGCTTTGGCTGATGCTGACGGTTTTTCTGCAGCAGGAGGCTCAACCTTTGCCGCGTTGCGAGCGGAGGTGACATTGGGGACGATGGAGGCGATCTTATCTTTTTCGACCAGCACATATCCAAAGTCAGTCTTCACTTTGAACATGTTGTCTTCGTAGGCCACGATCACGCCGTAGAGCTTCTGGCCATCTTTCAGGCGAATTTCATCCGCGTGCGCGGGCTTGGGGAAAAAGGTGATCGCCAAGATGGCGCTGCCCAAGAGAAACGATCTGGGGGGAACAGCCATATCTCTGAGTATGCTGCCGACTGCGAAGGGGTGGCAACCATTGAACGGGGGAGCGTGTCTGCAGGGTTACATCCGTCGAGTAGGCGCGATTGGGGCTGAGGTATCGCGCCGTATGCTTCAATATTCCGACCGTTTATGTGCCGCCGAGCTTGGAGTAAGCTTATTTTGTGAGTCGGCAAGGTCGAGCAGCTTGAACTGGGAGACTCTGCGCGCCGATAAAACCGAGAGGCAAGAATGTCCGAGACGAGAGAACCGAAAACATTTGATACCGTGGACCACATCGCGGTTGCGGTTAGCGACGTGAAGGGCACCGTGGATTGGTATCTTAAAAATTTTAAATGCCAAGTGACCTATCAAGACGATAGCTGGGCATTGCTGGAATTCGCGAATATACGTGTCGCATTTGTGCTGCCGCAACAGCACCCGCCACATTTTGCGTTACTACGGGATCCGGCGCTGTTCGGGGAACCAAAGACGCATCGTGACGGGACTCGTTCTGTCTATCTGCACGATCCGTCTGGAAATTCCGTTGAAGTGCTGGCACTGAAATAAACCCGCGCGCTTTACTGTTTCGATCTGCAGCCGCGTTTCCCCAATTTATTTGTGCTGCGAAGTTTCGAGTAGATTGGCCGGGACTTCACCGGTCGGTCGAATGCGGCGATTGGCTAAACCGACTCCGGCCAGCACCAGCGCGCCACCGATTATTTGCGACGTTGATAAAGGTTCCGCGAGGATGATCGCGGCCAGCACGGCGGTAATTGGGCCCTGCGACAGCAAGCTGATCGATGCTGCTGTGGCGGGCAGATGACCCAAGGCGTAAGTGAGCGCGAGGTAGCCGCCGAGTTGCGACACCAGGCCAAGGCCGACGAGCGCAGCCCAGGAACGGCCGTGCGGAACTTTCAGCGAAATGCCGAGCGCGATGTTGATGATGAAAAGAAAGATCGCGCTGGAAATCATCGCGAGACGCAGAAAGACCAGCGTGCTGGTGGTCATGCGCACGCGTTCGGTAGCCAGCATGTACACGGCGAAGCACGCGGATGCTGCCAAGGCCATGGCGTCGCCCCGGCCGAGCTTGAAATGCTGAACCAGATCGCCGGAAACGATGACCACGCATCCGGTGACGGCGAGAAATAATCCCAGCCAAAAATCGCGGCTGGGGCGCTGGCGGAAGATCAGCCAACTGATTAGTCCGACGAAAACCGGAGTGTTGTTGCCGAGCAACGTGGCGTTGGCGGCGGATGTCTGCAAGATAGAAGTGTTGAAAAATGCGAGATCGAGCGCGAAGAAAATGCCGCCGACGGCGATTACCATCAGGGTTTTAGGATTCACGCGCGGCGATTTAGCGCCTATGAACCACGTCGGAATAAGCAAAACTGCCGGAATGAGCATGCGATAGAATGCGGATGCCGGACCTGGGATGTCTGTCCAGCGCACAAAAATTGCTGACCATGCGATGCACAAAACGCCGGCTGCTAAGGCGAGGTATGGCCACGGGTTTGTTGTCCTGATGCGGGGTTCGGTCATGACCACGTTGGACGCCGGATAAAAATAGATGACGTTTTCAATTTACGGAGTATCGCACACGATGGTCAGCGAATTGGGGATTCGATAGGCATGGGCCGAAAAATAACGCGTCGAGATTTTCTGAATGGAGTGAGCGTGGGCGTCGGCAGCGCTCTCGTGGGCGCAACCGGCGTTTCCAACGTATTCGGGGCCGACGCTTTGTTGGCTGCGGCTGCGTTGGACGAACTGTCACCGCAAGACGCTCCTGGCTATTATCCGCCGGCGAAACTGGGCATGCGGGGGAACCACGATGGGAGTTTTACGTTCGCGCACTTAATGCGCGACCGGCAATCGTGGAATGATCTTGGAAAAGCGGTGGCGACCGGGGAAAGCTACGATCTCGTAGTCGTCGGGGCCGGAATCAGCGGGCTTGCGGCGGCGTATTTTTACCGCCAACGAGCAGGGAAGAATGCGCGCATTTTAATTCTGGATAATCACGACGATTTTGGTGGCCATGCCAAACGTAATGAATTTCAGGCCGGCGGGCGCATGGTGCTTAGTTACGGCGGAACGCAGTCGATTGAGAGCCCTGGGAAATATAGCGATGTGGCGAAGGCTCTGATTCGGGATATTGGCGTGCGTGTTGAGAAATTCGAACGGGCCTACGACCGGAAGCTTTATTCGACGATGGGTACGGCAGCGTTCTTTGATAAGGAAACTTTTGGAGAGGACCGCCTGGTTACCGGGATGAATACCACGCCGTGGCCCGAATTTCTTGCCAAGGCTCCGCTGTCGGATGAAGTGCGGCGCGATATCGCGCGGGTGTATACCGAGAAAAAAGATTATCTGGCCGGGATGTCGCTGGACGAGAAAACCGCGTTACTCACAAAAATCAGTTATGCAGAATATCTGACGAAATATTGCAAGCTTACTCCAAAGGCGTTGCCATTTTTTCAGACTTTTCCGCATGACCTGTTTTGCATCGGGATTGAAGCGGTGCCGGCGATGGAGTGTTACGAAGGCGTCGACGACTATAACTCGTTCAGCTATGCAGGGTTCGATGGCCTTGGTCTCCCCGCCCCGGAAAAAGAAGAGCCATACATTTACCATTTCCCGGATGGCAATGCATCCATCGCGCGGCTACTAGTGCGCTCGCTTATTCCTTCCGCGATGCCCGGCAGTTCGATGGAAGATGTGGTCGATGCGCGCGCGGTATACAGCAAGCTGGACGCGGCGGACTCGCCAATGCGCATACGTTTGAACAGCACCGTTGTCTACGTGCGGAACGTCGTTAGCCAGGGGGCTGAGCAGGGAGTGGCACAGCAAGTGCAGATCGCTTACATGCGTGGCGGAAAGTTGCATACGGTGACTGGGAAGAGCTGTGTGCTGGCGTGCTACAACGGGATGATTCCTTACATTTGTCCGGACGTGCCCGCGGAGCAAAGCAAGGCGTTGTCCTACTTGGTGAAAATGCCGCTGGTGTATACGCATGTCGCGCTGCGAAATTGGGAGCCCTTTGCAAAATTAAATGTGCATCACATTGTGGCGCCTGGCGGTTATCACACCTATACGGGGCTCGATTTTCCGGTGAGCCTGGGCGCGTACAAGTTTCCCGCGAGCGCCGCGGAGCCAGCTGTTCTTTTTATGTTGCGCACGCCGTGCAAACCGGGTGTGGACCAGCGGGAACAAAATCGCGCAGGGCGTAGGGAATTACTGGACACGCCGTTCGCTACGTTTGAGAAAAATATCCGCGATCAACTGAACAGAATGCTGGGTCCGGCGGGCTTTGATGCGGCGCGCGATATTCAGGGCATAACTGTAAATCGCTGGGCGCATGGCTATGCGTTCACTCCCAATCCGTTGTTCGATCCGGATTGGAAGGAAGAGGAAAAACCGTGGGTCATCGGGCGCAAGCGGGTGGGACGCATCGCCATTGCGAACTCCGATGCGGGCGCCAGCGCGTATACTGACGTGGCCATCGATCAAGCGTGGCGTTCGGTCGGCGACTTACAAGAAATGTAGACGGCGCACCAGCCTGGGCCGCGTAAAAGGCCTTAGATTGAGGGCCTAAATGTCCATTCGGTTTTTCGCTGCGAATTATGATATCGTCTGTGCGTAGGCTCCCGAAGTCGGATTGCCTGAACTTCCTGGAACGCGAGCTGTAGACCTTCCTCCACTGGTTCAGCCAATTTTCAGCCAAGTTGTGTGGTGCCGGGAAACGGCTGCGCGAATTCCTGCACTCAGGCGCTTCGAAGGGTACCGGGAGAATTACGATGAAAAGTTTATTTGTGGGGAATATGAGCTTTCAGACGACTGAAGGCGACCTGCGAACGCTATTTGAACCATTTGGCCAGGTTACACGAGTGCACATGGCCATGGATCGGGAGACCGGCCGCGCGCGTGGATTCGCTTTCATCGAAATGCCCAACGATGACGAAGCGGCGAAAGCCATGGCGGGACTGGATGGCAAGGAGCTGGGCGGACGCAACTTGAAAGTGAACGAAGCGCGTCCCAAAGGCGAAGGCGGACCACCACGCAGCGGGCAGAAAAGTTTCAATAGCGGCCCTAGCGCTGGTCGTGGACCGAACACTGGCCGCGGACCAAGCGGTGGCGGCGGCGGTGGGCGTGGAAAAGGCGGTGGAGGCGGGCGCGACCGCTTCTCGAACGAAGATTATCGCGAATCTGTCCGGCAGCCGCGCGAACCGCGCTGGTAGTCTGCACGTTGCATGAGTTGATGGACACACCGGGCTCAGGTGGGTGTGCACTCTGTAGCGAGGAGAGAGAATGACAACGACCTTTCAAAAAAGGCAAAAAGAAATGAAGCGGATGGAAAAGCGCAAAATGAAAGAAGAAAAGCGCGTCCAACGCAAAATGGATAAAACCACTCCCAAGGAAACAGGGACGGATCCGGCCTTGGATCCGACCATCGATTGGAATCACTCCGACGATTACATGACGCAGGAGTAACTGCGTTTCATTCCTAGCACGCACAATTGATGAATAGTTTAGAACTGTGGGCGAGAGGCTAAGCCTTTGCCGCGGAATTGTAGTGCTTCAAGACTCCGTCAGCGACCACGCCGACGTACCGGCCTGCACGCAAAAACTGCATGACTTTTGCGCCTTCGCGGGCCATTTTTGCCCAGCGCGATTTGGTTTGCGGATTTTGTTCGAGCCCACGAAACTCAACGCCGTTCATTTCAAAATCAATTTGCGCCAATCGATGTTTGGCGGTTCGCCGCACGGAGAACGTCGAATTGCCTACGGTCACGATTTTTTTCTGTTCCACGAGTGCTTGACGCCACACTGAGATGAACACGTCGTCGGGAACGCTCGTGGTATCGGCTGCACTCATGAAAACGCCCCGAGCTGCATACGATCCCGCTCGCTTCGTGGAAATAGCCTCGCGGGTCCGTACTCGTGGATATCAGTTTGTTAGAAATGCTAGGAGCGTTGCTAAATTTCTTACGCGCGCAGCCGACTGAATGACCTAAACGTTGTCGAGTACCGGCACATAGCGCAAGCCGCCAACGCCACCCTAGCGATTCCTGCACCCAGCATTCGTAGTGAGCCCGGTTCCGGGTCGCTAATTAATACGTAACCCGGAAATCGTACATTTTTCTACCGGTTGAAAAAAAAGATTGGCTCCGGGGCGTGGACTCGAACCACGATAGCCAGATTCAAAGTCTGGAGTCCTACCAATTAGACGACCCCGGAGTAGCCGCAAGAAGTTTAGCAGAGGGCAATAGCTGTTAGAAGCGCGCGGTGGGATGTGTGAAGAAAAAAATCGCCGCAATTCAGCGCGGCAGGACCAACGTTGCCCCCGCCAAGCGCCGGAGGGTATTCGTTCACGATCAATGACCGTCGGTGCGTCATCGTGGAGATTCTGCTAAATTGATTAGGTTCGTTGCGCGACGCGCACGCGGAGAGGTGTCCGAGCGGTTTAAGGAGCACGCTTGGAAAGCGTGTGTAGGAGAAATCCTACCGTGGGTTCGAATCCCACCCTCTCCGCCAAATCTTTAGAATCAATGGGATAGAGCCTTCCTAAATTCAAATCCTAAGAAATCTCCAGAACTCAGTATTAGCCAGCCTGGAGATTCTTATGGCTCAGTCCAAATTCACGTTGTACAAGTACATCAAGCTAGCAGACGGTTCTTGGCGTTATTGCAAGGCTGCGTTTTATTCGAACGGAAAAATCAAGCCCAACCGCTGCATCATCGGCGGCAAAGAAGAAGAACATCTCGAGGGCTCCTACTACCTTTATCACAAGAAGAGTTGGATGCCCGTGGGCGCAGATGTATTGGATGCACAACGCCAGCGGAATGCCCGGCTTGACTATGATGAGTTCAAGCGGCTGCAAGGAACGGCTCCGGTGCAGACCCCGTATGTCGTCCCGATTACGCCTAAGCGCTCGCTTGCAGACGCCGTGGAAGAATGGCGCAACGAGACCGAAGCAAACAGGAAGCGCAAGAAAAGGATTCAGCAAGCGTTACGTCTACAACAATTTTTTGAACGTGATGATCTTTCTCAAGTGGGCAAAGGTCGAACACGGAGTCCAGAAAGGCGATTGGCCGGCGAAGCCGGAGCGTGACCCTGAGGAATACACGGACGAGGAAATCACAGAACTGCTCGACGAAGCCGACGACGAGGAACGGCTCCTCCTAAGTTCATTCCTCTGCTCGGGATTTCGTTCCGGTGAACTTGCGAACTTCACCT